>CAZQDW010000195.1:0-4181 GCA_964592315.1 uncultured Candidatus Bathyarchaeia archaeon | reverse complement strand
ATCCGCCTCAAGCTCAGGCCTCCCAAGAAGAGACGCGTCAAAGAGGCATATAAGCGCAGTCAAACAGACTGGCCCCGGCTCAACGACTTGAAACTTCCTGAGAAAACAGTTGGATGGATCAATCATCTGCCCGAAAACTTCAGGTTACTCCTTAACCTGACTACGTTTGCCTGTACCGTACTAGTTCCCTCAGCTGGAGTGGGCATTGTTGTGCGCAGTTCAGTCGAATAGTTACGAGGGAAACGATAGAATCCTGAGAAGGTTGGACCGTTCAAATATGCTGGCTCGGTATTGTCGATAGAAGAAGAATGTATAGTCCTCGAGATGTTACGGTTACGCTGTTAGTTTGTCAAGTTTGTTGACAAATCGCTTTGTGGCTTCGCGTGGTCTCTCACTGCTTCAGATGGCATTGATGTTTCGAAAAAGTTCTGATGAAGCATTCCTGCCAGGCCAAGAAGCCTTGTCATTTCAGGATCCTTAACTTCGTCTATAAGCTTGGTCACGAACGTCCAGAGATCGGCATCGATTCTAAGCTCCAATTCTCTTTTGGCTGCAACTGCCTTAGCTATTTCGGCTGCTGCCCCCCAAAACTTCTCGCTGGCTTGTGTAGGGTCTCCCCTTTACCAGAAGAGCCTATCCTTCACTTAGGTATTTGCGATTCGATTTCAGATAATGCTTCACCGCGTCGGTAGCCATGACAACCGCGCCTGAAAAGCTGAGTAGGTTGAAATAGAGTTCTGCCGAATGTTGTCTCATCGTCTCGATGAACCTTGGCGTCCCGGACTCAAACTCGCTATCTGCCTAAAGCTCTGAAAACAGAGAACCGAGTCCTTGCATCAACCACACTTGGCTTACATGCAATCTTGATCACTTGTCTGGATTGTGCTCTTGGGCCTCTAGCTTCGCGATCTTTGCTATGAATTCTCCGGCCTTCTTGAAGGCTGCATCTATGACTTCCTCGTCGATTATGCCAGTGTAGAAGCAATCTTCGTGCAGATCTTTCATGAGATCGCTGTATTCAGCCCTCAGGTCCTCTCTGCCCCAATCTCTTAGGAATCGCCTCCGCTCGCTGTGGTTGAGAGGCACCTTGCCTAGTTTCGCCTTGACAGCATCGTTGACGGCTTGTACAACAGCCAAGAAAGCCTTGTCTGCGGAATTGCGCAGCAGGAAGTTCTGCCTCATCTTCCTTCCCCGCTCCAGTTCTTCGGTAGCCATTTGAAGGATTTCTTTAGCGACTTCCAAACGGTCGCCCACGGCTAGTTCCCGAGAGGACTCGGGTGAACTGCGTATAAAGTTCTTCGGTTGTCCGCCATCCATCGCCCATTGCGATTTGATAGCCAAGGCTCTTGAGCAACGTAACGGCCTCATCGATAGTCTCCTTCGGTATCCGGATCTCAGGAATGCTCATCGAGAACAATCATGTTCGCGACCAGTTCTAGGTTTCTCTGGGTCGCCTGTTGAAGTAGAGAGGTGGCGTATCTGGCGACGCGGTCGTCTAGGACGTATCGGAGGTAAACTATGTAGCACGAATCAAGGAAGAGTTTCAAGGATTTCCTCATCCAAGCTTAGTCTCGCCACATCTTTCGCGACTGGTTTTCTTGTCGTGGTAAGCCAGGCAATAAGCTCTTGGGTATTCGGCTCACCTTTCAGCCCGAGCTCGTCTTCCTCAAGCTCAACAAGGACATTTCCGTTCGGTCTGATCCTGTACAGTTTCTCTAGAGGCCAAACCATGAACTCTGTCTGACCGGATATTCGTTCGAAATACCTTCTTTCCGGTATTCTATGCAAAGGTCATAATCTCCTCGATATCTGAGGGCACCATGAAGACTATCTATCCTCTCATTGACAGCGTTAATGCGAGCCTCAACGCCCTTTAGGCGCTCGTCCACGATCACTCTTAGATCAGAGATCTGAATTGTTGTAGCCTTGAAACGCTTTTCTACGATTACTCTGAGATCGGAGATTTGATTCGATGCATTCTAGAACGCCCATCAATGCACTCAATTCCGCAGTCTCGTCCTTGACTACCTTTCGGATTTCAGGCAGAACCAGCCTTCCAATAACTTCCTCAACCTTTGCGGCGAATATTTCTTGTTGCTTGTTGCTTTGCCTGTTTGACTCCGCCCCTTGGAAATCCTCTAGATTTCTTAGCCTGCCCTAGAATCAGAGCTCCCAGCTTCCTTGTCTATAAAGGCTAAGCAGTGTCTACCGGCTCTCTTATCCCTGAAAACGGCCGGCCGGCCCCAGAAGTGGGCGGGCTTTGCCGTGAGATCACGCAGCACAGGATTCCTTGGACTTGTGGTTGCACTACTGGCGGCTGTGATTATGGTGGCTGTCATTCCGAATGCGTGGGCGGCCACGTTCAATGTTCCAGTTGGGATCTGGCCTTTTGATCCGTATCCAAACCCCCCGGTATCAGGTATCATCACTGTGGCTGGTCCCATCCCGCCGCCCGGAACTGCCCTTACGGTGACTGTTGATGGTCTTCCAGGCAATCCAGGCGGACCCCCGCCCGGCGGGATATTTGAGTTGGGAAAGTACATCAGTATCACTGCCACTCCTCAGCCTGGCTGCAACTTGGTCTCATGCACGTTCAGAATCTACTATACTGATGCAGAGGTTTTGGCTGCTGGTCTGAACGAGGCGACTTTGCAGATATACCGCTGGACGGGAACAGTGTGGGAACCTCTAGCGACAAACATGGGAACCGATCTTCACGGCGAATACTTGGAGACCACCGTCACAAGCTTCTCAAACTTCGCCCCCATGGGCCCCAAAAAGGCAGTCGGCGGATTCATCCAGCGAGCAAACATACTGCAAATCCTGGCTCCATACCTCGCCTTGATCGGCCTCGTCGCAACAGTACCTATTGTCTGCGCTGCCAAGCGACTCAGGCACTAGCCCTGCAAACGAAGGCCACCTTTCCTCGAATCCACGAAATGTTGGCCGAAGGCGAAAAGTAGAAGCCCAGCGTGGGGAGATGAGGTGTACGGTCCCGCTGCGGTAGCGGAGACATGCCAATAGCGTCATATGGCTTCCGGATTGCGGTTGCCGTTGTATCGATGGGTGTTGCGGTGGTTCTTCTTGGAAAGCGCAGAGCACGGGAAACTCCCCTTTTCTCTGACGTCTTTCTCCGCTTGTTTCGGTTAGGCGACTCTTAGATGGCTAGAAGAAAGTTTAGGAAGAGAAGCAAAGCCAAGGATAGGAGCAGTTTAGGGCTAATGGTCCCTTCTGTGGCAATTGTATGCATGGCTGTGGTCCTCTACTTGGCTTGGTCTCCAGCGGGGACGAGGCAAAGGCAGGTCGCCTCTACAACTGTCTCTACCGCAGTCCCCGAGAGGCCATTGGAGTTCAAGGCGGCGATCATAGACCAGCTCGCAATATTCTCGCCGGAGAGTGCCTTTGTTGAGGAAGCAAGAAAGACTTTGACATCGGCAGGTTTCACGGTGAGACATTATGCGCCAAGAGAGGTGACTGTAGACTTCTACAGGAAGCTTCCATCACTAGGGTACAGGCTTATCGTTTTGAGGGTTCACAGCGCCGTCTCAGATGATGGAGGGGTGTACCCTTTCACTTCAGAGCCTTACAGCGAGAGCATGTACCCCTTCGAACAGTTGATGGGTTACGTGGGAAAAGGAAGCGTCACGAAGGATCCGCCATACTACTTCGCGATTTTCCCCTCGTTCGTGACTTATGGGATGGAAGGCAACTTCAGAGGCGCCATAATCATCCTGAGCACTTGTCACGGTTTGTGTTCGCCGAAGCTAGCAGACCGGCTGATACAGCGTGGAGCCTCAGTAGTGGTAGGTTGGGATGGGCTTGTGGATTTGCCGCACACAGACAAAGCGACTGTCGTTCTCTTGAAGGCTCTGGTTAAAGGGTTCACTGTAATGCAGGCAGTAGAGGACGTAATGAAGGAGGTTGGACCGGACCCGCAATATGGAAGTCTCCTAAGATACTATCCGCCGAAAAGCGGTAGAGTCAACGTCTGGAACGTATCACTGCCGGCAACATTGATCATGGAAAGGCCACGTTTTTCTGTGGAGCCGCGTTCAGAGATGCCGGTATGTAATTTGGTTCCGGCACCTTGTGAAACTGACGTTTAGAGCGTGCTGCGAATGAGTGGGCCGCTTTTGGCTTGTATGTTTCGGTATGTGGGCACTATTCGATTGTGACTAGAA
>CAZQDW010000194.1:0-4193 GCA_964592315.1 uncultured Candidatus Bathyarchaeia archaeon | reverse complement strand
ACTTATCTCGTCGACGCCGCTTCAACCATAAGAACATTCGAACTCAACGGCAGAAAACATAGCGAAATAAAGCTTGAGCAAGCTGGAACGATAGGCTCACTTGACTCTGACGGGAATAAATGTGTATTCGCGTACGAGTCCTTCCTAGTACCATACAGAATCTACTGCCTAGAAAAAGACACGCTTACCGTTCTAGATTCCAAGGAAATCCGCGGTGACTTTACAGTAGAAGACGTGTGGGTAAAATCAAAGGATTCTACCAGAATCCACGTATTTAAGGTTAAGAAGAAAGAAACAACAGAAAACCGTGTTCTAGCTTGGGGGTACGGTGGATTTGCTTTCTCCATGACCCCTAGATATTTCTCTTACATCATTCCGTTCCTGGAGGACCATGGAACCTTCGCAGTAGCAAATCTAAGGGGTGGAGCAGAATATGGTGAGGAATGGCACAGAAGAGGAATGCGAGAAAAGAAACAGCATGTCTTCGACGATTTCATGGCGGTCCTAGAATATTTTAAGAAAAAGGGTTCAAAAACCATAGGTTTCGGGGTCAGCAACGGTGGTCTCCTGATTGGAGCAGTTCTAACCCAACGTCCAGAGTTGATCGACGGCGCCCTAATCGGATATCCAGTCCTCGACATGCTCAGATATCATAATCTCCACATCGGAAAAGCCTGGATATCAGAATACGGCGATCCAGACGATTCAAAAGATAGGGAATTCCTCATGAAATATTCACCGTACCACAACATTACCAAAAAACCCTACCCGCCAACAATGCTATATACAGGGATACATGACGACCGTGTCCATCCAGCACACGCATTCAAATTCGCAGCAAAATTAGAAGAGACCGGAGCATCAACGCTATTGAGAGTTGAGACAAAAAGCGGGCACTCAGGCGCAACACCTGCAACAAAGATGAAGGAATACTCAGACATAATGGCATTCGTCTACAAAACACTAGCAATCAAACCCTAAGCACGCTAATACGTCTGCAAAATAGAAGGCACCGGGCTCTTCGGAAAGTGAGAAATGAACCCGAACCAGCCTATAAGACTCGCAAGGGTTACAGTCTGTGGCGCCGCGGAGCCGGAGATGGGAGTTGGACCCTCACCCGCGCGTGATTACCCCCGCAAAACCCCCCTTTTTTCTTTTTGGAGAAAAGCATTTGCCAAGGGGTGGAAGTTTGGTAGGAGATGAGTCAGATGAGTCAAAGAGTGATCAATTGTCCGCATTGTGGAAAGATTCTGTCCCCAGACCTTTGGAAAGAGAAGCCATCTCAAATACCAGAGGCAATCAAGTGTCCCCAATGTGGTTCTCAGAAACTGCACAAAGATGGTCTGCGAAAAACGTCTCAAGGAAAGGTCCAACGGTACATGTGCCGAAATTGCTGGTATCGATTCTCAAAGCAGTAGAATCCGAAGTCCACACTCCTCCCTTTTTCTATGACTGAGCCACCTGTTGAGTGTTGTTTTTGACTGGAGCTCAGGAAAGCCAAAATTCTTGTGTTCGAATGTCAAAAGTCAAATTTGACTTTGGTACTGTTCGGACGCGTGTTATTCCTATACTGAAAAGGGTTGAAGTTGAAGAGTATCCTGCGAAGATTGGTCGCATCTATGGCTGGAGCCGACAACACGTATGCTACTATCTCAAGAAACTCGAAAAATGCGGACTGGTGAAGCGGAGAGTTCGGAGCAAAGCCGTTTTCTATGAGCTGACAGGTCGTGGTCAAAACTTTCTCAGATCATGTGAGGATGTCGTCTTCGGTTGCGGGGTGTACAGGCTTGACCGTTGCCAAGTGCGGTTTGCGATTGTTGCTGAAGGTTGCTTACCTATTGATTTTAGGCGTATTGAAATGGTGAATTGGACGGCGTTGTTAGGGCTCGAGCAGGGTGTGTATGTGAGGCATACTACGCGCAGTTGGATTGTGCATGTGGAGACTTTGTACGGGAAGCATCCTGGTGAATTATTTGTTCTGGCAAAGAATCTTGCTGATCGCGTTGCGAAGAGTCTAATGATGAAGTACGGTTGCAGACTCGGCGAAGGCGAGATTTGTAAGGGTTACGAATTGAAGGTTGACGATCCGATCGATCGATCGATCGATTGCCAGACTTCACAGCAGGTACTTCTGTGTCAGCACACCAGAGAGGAAGATTGATCACAGTCCGGGCATCAATGAAGGTGAACTTGAGCACTTAAGTCGAGACGCTGCTGTGGAGTATCTGCTCATGCCAGAGCGGGTGAAGAAGCTGGAAGGTCAAGTCCAGACGTTGCACGTGGATCTTGAGGAGCTCAATGGGACTCTGAAGAAGCTGTTGAGCATAGAAGGCTCTGGCGACTTTGGGCCTGAGCAGAAGAGGTTGCTGGACTATGTTTCCTAGTTCGATTTTGGCAGCGCAACAGTGTTCAAAAGCCATTTTGAGAAAGGACTCGGGCCATGGAAAAAGTCCATGCTTTTCACGATACGCCGGTTTGGACTTTGCGGATGTAGATGGTACGAGCTCACCTTTGACGCTTGTGTCCATCGAGGTTTTCCAGGTTTGAGCTTTGTATGATGGAAGTTGAGGAAAAAGGCCGTTCAAAAGGTCGTAGTCAGGCTGAAAAAGTGGGGCGTTTGAAGTATAATCAGCAGCTTCTGAAACGAGCCCTACATGATCTTGAAGAAGTCAAGCTGATGCAACGAACCATTTTGACCGGGCTGAAAGGAATGTTCCATTTTGGGAGACCTGTGATTCAGAGGATTACTTGCATTGATGAAGTGGATATTCTAATTTTGGATCACTTATATGAAGCTGGAGGCAGCGGCATGCTTCCGAAGGATCTAGCCGCTAGACTCGCGCAGTTCAAGGTCAGACGACATCAGGTCAGTCGAAGGATTCTGCGGATCAATAAAAGGTTGGAGAGCGAAATTGGTGAGGTGCTTGTCGAGAAGCGTGGTTGGCATTGGGCCTTAACAAGTTTTGCGTTTGAGTCTTGGGGAGATTCTGAGAGCAGTCTTGCAGAAGGAATGAAAGCGAAGGACTAGAGTGTACGGCGGTAAAGTTGTATCCAACAACAACACCTCAGGCAGGATACATGACCTTATCGAGACTGTGTATAGGAAAATGGGTATCTTGAACCAACGAATTCTATACTACACAAAAACGGTCAGTAAACGCCGCTGACCATTTTCCTTTTTGGTCGAAAGAATCATAATTGTTTCTGCGACTGAAGTTCATAGCGGCGATGGATATAAGCAACTTGAAAACCAAGGCTCTCATAAAGTCTTTCAGCATCGCTTCCTTTCGTAGTGATTAGATACAGCAAACTATTTCCGATGCTCAACGAATCGGCTATTGCCTTATGCAAAAGTGCCGTGGCTACTCCTCTCCTCCTATATTCGGGGGCTGTTCCCACGCTGAAGATACCTCCCACATTGTTGAATGACACGAGTCCACAGGCTCCCGCAGGTTTGCCTTGAAAATATCCCAAATAAGATTTAGTGCCCTTGTATTGACTAGCTTTTCCAAACATACCTAAGAAAGCGTCACGCAAGATAACAGGAATTCCGAACCCTTTCATGTTAACATCTGTCCAAACATCAAGCAGATTTGCATCACTAGAAACAACATTTACATCAGGAACAGCTTTGATCTTACTCTCTCCCTCGAGAACCATAGCATCTTCTTCCAGCACAGGTTTGAAGCCAGCACCTAGAAGGGAGATGGCAAAGGTTGGGGGACGAGTAGCTGGAGACACCACAAAGCATGGCTTAAGCCCCATGGACTTGTAATATCTGACAACATCATCAATCAACGTTTCTGCTTCAGACCCTGCAACGTTGACTCTAAAGGCATGATTATAGTTTGCTATAGGGATTCTTTGATTGGAGCAGAGTATGGCATGACCAATGTCTTTCACATCGTTCACTAGACGCTGAAGAGAGAGCAAGTGCTCCTCTATCTGTCTGCATATGTTCTCCATGCTTTCTCCATCCAACAGTAGTTCGATATCGCTTCTGTGCCTAATCACTTTCGGTTCCTCTCCCCAATCACAAATAGCTTAACAGTATCAGGGAAACATCCTTTGTTGTCAACCTTGACAGAAAACGAACACGTTATGTCGATAAACAACGGTCTTGGGATTTGGACTTTTACTTCTTAGGCGTGGGTACAAGACCGAGTTGCTGCATGAAGCCCAAAGTATCATAC
>CAZQDW010000193.1:1509-4202 GCA_964592315.1 uncultured Candidatus Bathyarchaeia archaeon | reverse complement strand
GGGAAGGACAATAACCCAAGTCGAAAAGCCCACTATACTAAAGCTGGGAGGATCAGCCATCACAGTCAAGGAGAGCCCGTTCACCCCAAACGAAGAAGCAATCATAAGACTGGCGGATGAGATCAAACGGGCAAATGTTATACCTCTCATACTGGTTCATGGAGGTGGTTCTTTCGGCCACCCACTAGCTGAGAAGTACAATCTCACGGGAGGACTGACTGATCCTTCTCAACTTATTGGGTTTGTGAAGACTCATGAAGCCATGGTATGCCTGAATAGGCTCCTTGTAAACGCATTAATCGATCGCGGTATTCCGGCCTTCGGGATGCCTCCTTCATCCTTGATGCTGATGAAAAAGGGTCGGGTTGAAATCCTGCAACTGAGATGCTTGACAAAGGCGATTGAGAACGGTTTGACCCCTGTTCTCTACGGCGATGTCGCCTTCGACCTGGACAAGGGCTTTAACATTCTCTCAGGAGACAAGATAGTGGCGTCGCTAGCTCTCAAGCTGGGAGCTAAACGAGTAGTAATGGCTGTTGATGTGGACGGCATATACACAAGCGACCCCAAGGTTGAACCGTCCGCTCGGTTAATTCGACACCTCACGCTGGATGATCTTGAAGAGCTATACATCACGATAGGGAAACCAAGAGCCTCTGACGTGACGGGTGGGATGCTTGGAAAAGTATTGGAACTGGTAGGTCCCGTCAAACAGGACATTGAAGCCATAATTGTGAACGCCCTAAAACCGAATAATGTTTACAAAGCTTTGAAAGGTGAAGAACCTGTTGGAACAAGAATCAGCAGGACCTAAACGGAAAATAGTTGAACAAATCAAGGAGAGAAAGGAAGAACACGTCCAGATCTGTCTAGAGGAGAAGGTAAAAGCCAGAGACGTGACCACAGGGCTTGAAGATGTTCACCTAGTGCATAGAGCTCTGCCAGAAATCAGCTGGAAACGGATAAACCTGTCCACTACCTTCTTCGGTCACCTCTTCACCGCGCCGATCATTGTGGAAGCGATGACAGGAGGAACGGAAAAGGCCCTAGAGATAAACGCTGCAGTAGCTCAAGCTGTCGAAGAACTAGGCTTGGGATTGGGCGTAGGAAGCCAAAGGATAGCCCTAGAAGACTCGTCTCTTGAGGAAACCTTTAATGTCGCAAGGAAGAAAGCCCCCAACGCTTTCTTGATCGCAAATCTGGGTGCTCCTCAATTCGCGAAAGACTACGGAGTAAAAGAGGCTCTGAAGGCAGTGGAGATGATAGAGGCTGACGCTTTGGCCATACACTTGAACCCCCTACAAGAGGCTGTTCAACCCGAAGGCGAGACTGATTATGAAGGGATCCTTGAGAAAATAGGCGAGATAGTCAAAGGTGTGGATGTGCCCGTGATCGTAAAGGAGACAGGAGCGGGAATCGCAGCAGACGAGGCCAAGAGGCTAGAGGCCATCGGCGTTGCATGCATCGATGTAGCCGGCGTTGGTGGAACGAGCTGGGCCGCGGTTGAGTATCACCGGGCTAGAAGAAAAGGAGACCGATTGGCTCAGGTGCTGGGCGAAGCTCTCTGGGATTGGGGCATACCAACAGCCATTAGCATAGTCGAGGTTGCTCAATCCGTCAATCTACCCGTAATCGCATCCGGTGGAATTCGATCTGGCGAAGATATTGCAAAGGCTGTGGCGCTTGGCGCTAGCCTAACCGGGATCGCTTTGCCAGCCCTATCCCCAGCCTTGAATGGTTCAGCGGAGGTCAAGGAGTTGCTCGGTCTTTTGATCTATCAGTTAAGGAGTGTTATGTTTCTCGTAGGAGCAGACTCAATTGGAAAGCTGAAGGCTTCATCTATCGTCTTGACTGGAAAGACGGCTGAATGGTTAAGAGCCAGAGGTTTCAAACCTGAAGTGTACGCTACAAGAAAGACATAAGAGGTTTTTGAATTGGATCCAAGAGATCTTGCAGACATAAAGGAGTTTCTTGAGAAGACGGCTGGGCAGATAGACGGGAAGATCGAGGAGTACATACCAAGAAGTTACAGTGAAGATTCTCTGGCCTTCAAACTTAATCCGCCCACATACGTGCCCGATCTTGAAGCGATGAACGAAGCGATCGCGAAGCCGATTTGGGAGCTTCTAGACAGAGGTGGAAAGCGTTGGAGGCCAGCGCTCTTTCTGTTAGTTCTCGAGGCTCTAGGAGGAGATCCTGAGAAATGGTCCGACTTCGCCGCAATCCCCGAGGTTGTTCATGACGGAACGTTAATCGTGGACGATATTGAGGATGCTTCTGAGCTTAGAAGGGGAAAGCCCTGCACTCATAAGATATTCGGCATCGATGTTGCCCTTAACGTATCTGACGCATTATTCTTCTTACCTATGCTCGTTCTGATTAAAAACAGGAACTTAATCCCGCTGGAAAGAGCGAACAAAATCTACGAGATCTTCGTTCAAGAGATGACGAGTCTGAGCTTTGGCCAAGCCATGGACATAGCTTGGCATAGAGGCCTAGTATCCCACGATGTCACTGAAGAACAATATCTCCAGATGTGCCTGTACAAGACTGGCACCTTAGCCAGAATGGCAGCTAAGATAGCGGCTGTTCTAGCAGGGGCCGAAGACGAAGTTGTTGAGGAGATGGGAAAATTCGCGGAGTCCATAGGCGTCTCCTTTCAGATTCAAGACGATGTCCTCGATATTGTTGGT
>CAZQDW010000193.1:0-1409 GCA_964592315.1 uncultured Candidatus Bathyarchaeia archaeon | reverse complement strand
ATTGAGAGGAATATCTAACTCAGTATGGCATTCATTCTGGAGAAAATCTTGAGAGAGGATCGAGTATCAGTGAGCTCACCCAGAGAAGATCAAGAACTCGAAGATGCTATTAGACAGCTGGCCCTCATCAACGCCGCAAGCTTCCACGGGAAGGCCAGCGAAAAACCCGTCTTAGGGAAGCTACTCGCCGAGAGGCCGGAGCTTAAGACCAGAGTGAAAGAAATGACAGCCGTAGTCTCCCGAATCATAAAGGAGGTTAATGAACTATCGCTGACTAAGCAGAGATCGATCATTCTAGAGAAGTGGCCGGAAGCTCTACGTAAAGAGAAGCGGGAAGAGAGGAGGGTCCTACCGCCGCTTCCAAATGTTGAGAAGTATGGACGCGTCGTGACACGTTTTGCGCCCAATCCGGACTGTGTCCTACATTTAGGCTCAGCCAGAGCGATAATCCTCAGCTACGAATACGCAAGCATGTATAACGGACGCTTCATCCTGAGGTTTGAGGATACTGATCCCAGATTGAAGAGAGCCGCTTTGCAGTTCATCGAGTCAATAAGGAAGGACCTGGTCTGGCTGGGCTGCCAGTGGGATGCTGAATACGTCCAGAGTGATAGGCTTCCGATCTACTACGATTATGCTGATAGGCTTCTCAAAGGTGGGCATGCATATGTCTGTACGTGTCCCCCTAAAGAGTTTCGGGATCTCATACTAAAGGGGAAGCCGTGCCCTTGCAGAGATTTGACACCTGAAGAGAACATGCAACGATGGGGCTGCATGCTTGATGGAACGTGCCAGGAGGGAGGAGCTGTTCTAAGGATTAAGACAGATCTGGATCATCCGAATCCGGCAGTTCGAGACTGGCCTGCGCTTAGAATAATAGATACGAAGCGTTACCCCCATCCTAGAGTGGGCGAAAAATATCGTGTCTGGCCTCTTTACAACTTTGCTTCGGGCGTCGACGACCATCTAATGGGAGTGACCCACATTATTAGAGGGAAGGAACACCTCACCAATCAAAGGAGACAGGAATACCTATATCGACACTTAGGCTGGGATTACCCAGAGGCTATCCATTACGGCAGGCTTAAGATAGTTGGTACCTCCCTCAGCAAGTCCGAGATCCTCCAGGGGGTCAAGAGCGGAATATACAAGAGCTGGGACGACCCGAGACTCGCCACATTCGTGGCGCTGGAACGGCGTGGCATAAAGCCCGAAGCTATCAGACAGATGATAATCGATATCGGTCCTAGGCCGGTTGACATCGTTCTGAGCTGGGAGAACCTCTACGCTTATAATCGGAAGCTGATCGACTCTGTGGCGAATCGATTCTTCTTCGTTCAAGAACCACTTGAGCTTGTTGTGAAGCATGTTCCGAGTGCACTTACAGCTACGATTCCTTTGCACCCCGA
>CAZQDW010000192.1:1244-4203 GCA_964592315.1 uncultured Candidatus Bathyarchaeia archaeon | reverse complement strand
GCTCCACGCCAAAGAACGTTACGGCGCGGAGCAGACCCAAGCCTATTGCAGAGTATGTGCCAAATAAGCCCAAAATGTATATTACACCTATCTTGAAAATGTCCTGTCGGGTCTTGTGAACACTGTATAGAAAGGACAAGAAGAAGATTAGTAACGCAAATGCGCATGGATTCACACCGTCGAGAAGACCCGACATAATTATTAGAGGTGTTGTGATGATAAGAGATCCTCTTTTTTCAGGCGGCAAATACGATCCGATGAGATACCCATCTATGACCAACTTCAACTTCTTCCAAGTGATTTCCTTCCCAGAGATTAGATACTCACGATTTATCATAATGGTGGGAAACTCGGTGATGTTATATTTCTTTATTAGATCTGATCCTTCGGTCGTCACGTCTATGTATTCGACACGGACTTGATCTTGATATTGACTGCTAATGTTCATAACCAATCGATGAGTCTCTGCTGGTTCATCCACATGTCCAGGTTCACAAGGACACGGAGGAAAATAGAAATACTCTACAACAACCACATCTTTGGCATCTGCAGCTACAACAACGGTAGACATGAACAATATGATCAAGAAGATGCCTTTACAGAACTTCATCTTTCTTCATCATTATGCAATTCTTAGCCAAGCTCGCATCTTGGTATATACATTTCTTGTGAATATCCATTTATCTTTTTTGCCGTTCCCCTTGCGTCTCTTTTTTCCACAAACCAAGTCTATGCAGAGCCCTTCTGCCAACCGGAAGGAAATGCTCAAGAGAAAGCCTAAGGGAAACAGCAGTGTAGCGCGGATAGAAACAGTGAAGGCACATCTGCTTGAAACCCATTTGGGAAATTCATCCGCAACAAGGGTTGAAACGAAAACAATATGAGAATAAACCCCTATAGGGCTAGGAAGAGGGGACAAGTGAAATGGCTGATGATAGGAAAAGAAAGATGAAGGACCTAATTAGGCAATTGCATGCTGGAGCATCGCCACAAGAGGTCAAAGAGGGTTTCAAAGAAGCTCTGCAGGGCGTAAGCCCCTTAGAGATCGCTGAGATTGAGGAGGAACTTGTAGAGGAAGGGCTGCCCAGGGAAGAAATCCGAAGGTTATGCGATGTGCATCTTGCCGTTCTCAGCGAACAGCTACAGAAACAGAGGATGGAGGTTGCCTCTGAAAATCCGATCAGCATACTAATAGAAGAGCATAAAATCTTTCTACAACTCCTCGAGAGACTTAGCGCCAACGTGAGCAACATTCAACGGGCAGAAAAAATAGACCACGCAACCACAGAGATCACTCAACTCAAGCAGATAGCACATGACCTCCTAGGTGCGGAAAAACACTACTTAAGAGAGGAAAACGTACTTTTCCCCATTTTAGAGAGACATGGAATAACAGAACCACCTGCAATAATGTGGATGGAACACAACGAGCTGAGAGACAAAAAGAAACATCTCTATAGCATAATCGATAATTACAGTGCAGTAAGTTTTCAAGACCTAAAAGAGCAACTTGGTGAAACCGCTAAGTCTTTAAGCACTTTTCTTTCAAGTCATATTTTCAAGGAGAATAACGTGCTTTTCCCCACAGCATTGCGAGTCTTCACAGAGCAGGAATGGAGAGACGTCAGAAAGGAGTTCGATGAGATCGGGTACCCTTACTTTACGCCCAAACATTTGATAGACATGCCAACAGCGGTGCCCGTGGAGAGACGAAAACCTGCCCATGAACCTGGTTCTGAAGGATTGTTGCGGCTTGAAAAAGGGACGCTTTCAAAAGATGAAGTGGAAGCTATTCTGAATGCCCTTCCAGTGGACATCACCTTCGTTGATAAGGAAGACACCGTTAGATACTTCAGCAAGGCTGAAGGAAGAATCTTCGTGCGCACGAAGGCTGTAATTGGAAGAAAAGTACAACTCTGCCATCCACAGAAAAGCATTCACATCGTAGAAAAGATTCTGAAAGCCCTCAAAGAACAGAAAAAGGACGTAGCTGAATTCTGGATCCGAAAGGACAACCGACTGATCCACATCAGATACTTACCCGTGAAAGATAGGGATGAGAAATATCTAGGAACAATTGAAGTAACACAAGATATAACTGACCTCAAGAAAATCGAGGGAGAAAAAAGACTCCTTGACTGGAAAGACTAGATATTCTTCCAAAAGCACCTAGCTCAACCTGACGTCTGGAAACTGCAAGACGCGCTTTTTCCGTGAACACGGGGAAAATCAAAACATTCATTCAGAACCGTTGGGTTCTTCCGCTCTCCGACATGTCTTGTGAAGTTTCTGAAGGAAAAAGTAAGCACCCGACCTTTACTCATATTAATGAAGTAGCCCGAATAGGTTCATAGCGTGCGTTTTGACTTACGTGCCGATCAGAATGTGTGCTGGATTTCGAACAGTCTAGACTGCGGCGCTGTCCACCTATTTCGCATACAGATCTCCAACTCTTGATCCTGAACGGACGATCCTTTGGGAAGGGGTTCTAGGGGGTTTTTGCCGCCATCACGTTGATTCTCCCCTACGTGTTGCCTTTCTATCTCCTTCTAACAATATTGGAGAACGGGGTTTTCTTCCAAAGGTTGTGTTTTTGATCGCATCATGCCGTTTAGTCCAATATTAACATAAAAAATATCAACCATAGCACTAAAATCCATTAATGAGGGTTAGAGGCGATGAGAACAGAGGATCTCAAAAACATTCTTCTGAAGATGTTCAGAGGCAAAGAATTCTATGGATATGAGGTGCATAAGAGGCTTGCATCTGAGAATGTTAAGATCGAGATGGGTCGTCTTTATCGGGTTCTGACTGAGATGTTGAAAGAAGGCTTGCTTGAAGCCCGTTGGGAGAAGAGTAGATTTGGACCTAGAAAGAGGGTGTACCGGCTCGGACGAATGGGAAACGAAGAGCTCGCTAAGATTCTTTGGAATGCTATTGAGACCGTTCAGGAATTTTA
>CAZQDW010000192.1:0-1144 GCA_964592315.1 uncultured Candidatus Bathyarchaeia archaeon | reverse complement strand
ATGAAAGAAAACAAGGCACTTATGACTTTGGCGAACAAACCCCTATTGTCGCACGTCATAGATAGGGTTTGGGGGTTGACTTGCGAGATCGTAGTGGTCATCGGAAAAAATGAAGAGCCGCGAAGATATTCAGCTCTACTTCCGACCGCGGTCACCCTACTGAAGGATAGTGCGGAGGGTATGGGGCCCCTGGCCGGCATGCTCGTCGGGATGCAATCAATGCATTCTAGTTACACGGTAGTTCTGCCCTGTGACTCTCCTTTTGTAAAAAGAGAAGTCTTGGAATACCTGTTAAACCTAGCTCAAGGTGCTGACGCAGCCATTCCCCGGTGGCCAAGCGGATACATTGAACCTCTACACGCCGTATATAAGGTTTCGTCAGCCATGCATGCGGCAGAAATTGCCATAGATCGCCGAGAGCTATTAATTCTCGATATGATCAAACAACTAAATAAAGTAGTTTACGTTGACACTGACGAAATTAGGAAATTAGATAAAGATCTGATCACGTTTTTCAACATAAACAGTCGAGAGGATTTCAAGACGGCTGAAATGTTACTATCGAAGATCTGAAAGACGGACCCTTATTTACTCCGGACAAGACCCTTAACTAGTATTGTAATTTCCTTCCCGTCACTGTTAAGGCCGATTACCGCTATCCCTATCCCGAGAGGCAGCTCCTTCTCTTGCGCAATCGGTTCTGAGATCGTTATTATCGGCTCGACTGTTCCCCCAAGGGTTCATCTTAAATCCTCGTAGTTTTTCGCAGTGACGACTTTGTGGATATCTCTTCTTTTTGCGATCAACGAGTGGAACCCTAACATAGGATTTTCTCCCATACATGGATACGCTTATGTCGTCCATACAAAAAACGAAAAGGGTTTTCTTGTGGTCATTTTTCCGCTAAGTGAATGAGGGAATCCAACGAGCTTTAACTGTTTACTCCCTCCGGCCTGGTGGGATGACGCGCCAGACACAGGCGTTAAGAGATGTTAGCTTCCTAACAAGGCATTAGACGTGAATCTTTCAAAGGCTTGGACGAAAGCTACAGTTTGGGTTTAGGGCATCATTTTTATAGGAACGGATGGTAACTTACTCTTGGAGATCAGTCATGGCGCAGAAGTCAGATAAACCATCTATTGGT
>CAZQDW010000191.1:2195-4208 GCA_964592315.1 uncultured Candidatus Bathyarchaeia archaeon | reverse complement strand
GTCGAGATGAACCTACAACATCCTTTGAAGAGATAAAAGAAAGACTGCGGAATAATGGTCTCCTATAAGATCTTATGGAAGAAGTCAACGGAAAAAGATGTGCGGAGAATCCATCGGCAGCAGACTGCTAGGCTCATGGACGCTATTGAATCTCTCGCCCAAGACCCATATCCTCCTCAATGCCATAAACTTCGGGGTGCAGAAAGACTCTACCGAATTCGAATTGGAGATTACAGAGTAATCTACGAGGTAGATGCGGAAGCGAAGATCATAATCGTATATTATGTTCGTCACCGAAGAGAAGCATACAGGGGACTATAGTCTGCTTTTGACCTCGTAAACAAGATCACCAGTGCATCTTCTACTACTGGATAGCAGTTTTTCTTTGTTGTGATGTTGCGGCTACCTTTCAGGCAAGCGGAAACGTTGAAACGGCTATCCTGCGGGTGAAAGGACGAATAGGTGCCGATGGGGTGCTGTAGGAGGTGCGGGTAGCCCGTTGAGTCGGATGCCGTCTAAAACAGAAGGCGGGTTACAACCAGCAAGCCAGCTATTTCCTAAAAAGCAAGGCCCATATTTTTTGTTACATAAACGAGTGAGAGAAAAACCTCTGTGTCTGTTTTCTATTCCTTCAGCTTCCCTATTCTTCTGAAATGATCGAATATTCTCGGGTCGTCTCTGGGATCAACGTCTTGAAAAGAACTCGGAGGATATCCTTTCTCCAATTTTATTACATTGTCATTACTGTCAAAATAAGTCTCTATCACTATGCCTGCGTACGGAACAGATGAAATGGGGCTCCAAAATGACCCGTTATATATTTCCTTGTCGCCTAGCTTTATGACAAAGGGTTCTCCGCAAATACCCACTTTCAATGCTTGTATCTTCCTTGTACCCTCATCAGTCAACTGAATCTCGTGACTATTTCTGTGATACCATATGATGTCCTCATCCGATATCACCAGTTCATCATTCTTCAGAAGATAGATGCCAAATTTCGAATCTGACCCTGCCGATCGAGTATTCAGGTGATACCACCCCGCAACAGTAGCAATCACAGCCAAGATGATGATTAACCCGATTTTGCCACTTTTTTTCATAATCTCAACCTCAGTTGAGCCTCAATCAAATCTTTGTTGATTCAGTATTCTCCTCTATTTCAGCATGTCGCAATCCAAGAGGGAAAAGCTGAGTAGTAGAGTCACTGGAATATAAAAACTGGAAACGGCAACTGATCATGGTGAAAACCGCGTAGAGTAAAATACCACAGTTGTTAACCTCAAATGGTTGCGATTACCGTTCAGAAAGACCGAATCTGTTTAGAAGGGGATGCGGGTCATGGCCAGCACATCAACCTCTAGTCAAGCAGTAATATACTTGCCATGATAAGGCGTTCATATGTCTATTGCGCCATTTTCCTCTTTCTCAGGCAAGAATTCTATCTGTATTCAGCTACCGTTTGGGATTTGCGAAGCACCTCCACTTTTCGAGGTCTTGGCACTGATCTATCTGCACATTCATTATAACTCAGTTGGTATGCTAATGGGAGCTTAAGAGACCTCAACTCTTTATGGGGTATTTTCCATATTTCCTCCCTATTTCAAGCATAGCCAGATAGTTCTTCAGCGGCATGTAATTGGCCACCGTGTTGCCGCAGCCCAAGGCGTAGCCGCCCCCTGGGGCGCATTCACGAACAATGCCCCGTACATAAGGTTGCAAATCCGTTTCTGATGAGCGGCAGAGTTTGTCCATGTCAACACCGCCTAGGACTGCTATTCTGTGGCCATAGAGATTCTTGTATTCCATGACTGGATAAGAGGAGTCTTCGTAGGAATGTTTGGCGTCGATCCCAACATAATCGATAAGGTCGTCCATTACAAGTTTCAGGTTCCCGCAAGAGTGCAGGATGAAAGGGTTCCCATGCTTATGAACGTTCTCGACGCATCTTTTCTGCCAAGGGAAGATATATTCTCTTAGGCTTTGAGGCGAAATCATAGGCCCGGTCCTATACCC
>CAZQDW010000191.1:0-2185 GCA_964592315.1 uncultured Candidatus Bathyarchaeia archaeon | reverse complement strand
GTCTTATACCCCATATCATCCCCCATGGCTAGGGCTCCGACCATTTCCAGTTCGACCGCCATTTCACAGCAATGAGAGAGCAGACTTCCTATCTTGTAGAACATATGTCTGAGCAGAGAAGGATCCCTATATAGGGCTCTGAAGAACGGTATGGCTCCCATAAGCCACATGACATTCTCAAGTACTCCGCCGCTTGTGCCCGCTATTATCATCATGCCGTCGGGGAGATTCTTCTTCGCAAACTCGTACTGAGGTAGATAATACTCTTGGATAAGATCCAGGTCCGGCCAAGGATATCGCTCGAAATCTTCCCTGTTCTCGATGACGCCTCTACTCTCGTCTTGCCACAACCTCTTAGCACGGGGCAATTCAGCTGTGTCATCAGCCAAAAGAATGTTATCTCTCGAAAGAAGGGAAGGAACGACAAGTGGAACATAGTCATAGCCTAACCTGGAGTAGAACTTCGCAGTAACTTTCAGGTCGTGTTCTATCAGTTCTTTCTCGATCATCTCTTTTAAGTAACGTTCGACCTCTTCTGTGGCCTCAAAAACCGTCTTCGACAAAGTCTCACCTGTAACGGCTTCCATAATCTCGCGATCAGCAAACAGCTCGTAAAAAGGAATCTTGTCAGGTTCGCCATCTAAGAAAAGGACCCTACTCAACCTACCAAAATTATGGCAGACCATGCCCACTACCTATAATGAACTAAGCTTATCTTTTCTTATCTCTTTCGGAGACATTTCCCACGATCTGTTTGGAGCTATATGTTGACGATAGTTTGGCTTCTCTTGAAACCAACTGCCCCTACCACTTTGGACAATTTTACTTTCTTTCGCTCCGTCCAGCACTGAAGGGCTTGGATCACCGTATCCAAAGGGATTAGGGTGTCATGGAACTGTGTGCGTTACTCTAATATTGGCGTTTTTGGGAAATATGGTCTTAGTTCATGGAGGTCGGGAAATGGCGGGATTTGAAAAGGCGGTAATGTATTTTAACAGTCCGGGAGGAGAGAACACTGAAGCGGTTCTGAGCCTGGCTAAGAAGCGAGCTCAAGAGATTGGGATAACGGACGTTGTAGTAGCGTCCACAAGAGGGGACACAGGCGCCAAGGCGTCAGAGTTCTTCAAAGGATTCAACATAGTTGTGGTTAGCCATTGTACGGGGTTTAGGGAACCGGGCGTGCAGGAACTTACAGGAGAAAACCGATTGACTATAGAGAAGAACGGCGGGAAGATCCTCACCGGAACCCATGTCTTAATGAATGTGGAAAGAGCCATCAGAAACAAGTTTGGCACAGCGTATCCAACCGAGATAATTGCCCAGACGCTGAGGCTTTTTGGAGAGGGAATGAAGGTTGCGGTGGAGATCGTCGCCATGGCCGCAGATGCAGGTCTGATACCCGTAGATAGCGAAGTTCTCAGCATTGCTGGAACCAGTAAGGGAGCAGACACAGCCATAATAGTCGAGCCTGCAAACTCAGCTCGAATATTCGACATGAGCATAAAGGAGATCATAGCCAAGCCAAGACGAAGATAGCTTGAGGCCATTCAGTACTTTCCTCAAAAGAAAGTTGTGTTTACGGAAACTGTTCTTCTCAGAACGCAACGAAACCAGCCAATAGCCTTAGAGGTCTCTCCTGTCGTCAGAAGGCTTAAAAAAGGGGATAGGTTCGTGCCTATGGCCATAGGCTAATGGTGAAGAGGGAGAATCCACCTTTCAAAAACTTATAGAGCAACAGCTGATAGCTCGGCAGACAAAGGTTTGATAAGCTGGTTCAACCCTCCATTATAGCAGGAGAGGATTGCCTTGGAAGAAGACAGACTAAAGAAGATTGCCGAATTGAGAGAAATCCTAGAGGAACGTGTCAGACGAATGGAGACCGAACTTGAGGGGTTGCGCGTTCTGCTAGAGTTTGTAAACAATATTTTGCTGGAACAGAGCTTCAAGCGAGTAGAACCTCCCAAGCCGAAGCCTCCAATACGTGAACGCTTGGAGGCTACTCCCTTGAGCACAAAGGACGGAGAAACCTTAGCAAACTTGCATATGGAAGATGATTCGGTGCACGTTCTTCCGGCAGAGGACAAAAAGTTCAGCGTGAATGCGCCTCCGTTTATGTCCTTTCTTCATGATAGAGTACTTTTGAAGATGCAAGAGAGGGATCAGGAGGCCCTTGAAGAAGGTAGAA
>CAZQDW010000190.1:0-4257 GCA_964592315.1 uncultured Candidatus Bathyarchaeia archaeon | reverse complement strand
ATGAGTCCGACGCCGTGGGAGTCGTGTCCCCTCAGGTTGGCGAGGACGAGCAGTTCGCTGGTACGTTCAGCTTCATAATCCGAGCAACCAGCTCCCTTGAATATCGCTATGGCTATTCTCTTCAGTCGTTCTGCGGATACTATAACCATGACAACTCCTCCATTATGCCCTAAGTCGTGAAATGGTCGTAGACGGTCTTTGAGACCTTCGCTATGGCTTCTTCTCCTTCTCTGCTGTTCGCCAGCCCCTTTGTGAAGGCGCAGAGGATGTATTGCTCACCTTTCTCTCGGAGGTATATGATGCCTACGTCGTTCACGATGCCTGAAAGGCTTCCAGTCTTACGTGCCATCTCGACGTTCTCCCTTGGAAGATACTTCGGAATCCTGTTCTCCCCTGTCTGGCACTTCTTCATAGTCTCTAGTATCGCGTCGCAGGAGCTTCTGGAAATGATCGTTCCCCGGAAGATTCCCTCCAAGAGCCTCGCCATCTCCCTCGGTGTCGTCACATCGTTGTTCTCCACGCCTAGAGCCTTAGAGCTAGGGTTGAACTTCCTTCGTTCCGTGTAGACCTTGAGGCTCCGCTCCTCTGGCTTCAGGTCGCCTAGCCCAGCGAGGTCGTAGAGCATATCAGCACAGCTCGCCACGACTCTTGTCTTCTCGAAACCTAGGCGGTGGAGGTTCTTGTCAACGTTCTCGATCCCAACTAAGTCTAGGAGCATATCGGTCGCCGTGTTGTCGCTTAGCACCATCATGAGCGTGATGTAGTCCCTGACCTTCATCTCCAGACCTGAGCTGAGCTCCCGTATAATGCCTGAGCCTGGAACTTTCGCCTTCTCAACCATCGCTAGCTTCTGGTCTAGGCTGATGCGTCCCTCCTCAACCTGCCTGTAGAGCTCCACGAGGAGCGGGAGCTTGAAGACGCTTGCTATAGGAAAGAGCGTGTCGCCCTCCATGAGGGCTTCTTCGCCTGTTTTGAGGTGTTTCACAGCTATTCCTATTGTGCCCTCCAGTCCTTGAGTCTCTTCCATTATCTTCTCTTTTAGTCTCAATTCCTTTCTCCACAACTAGATTGTTCTCACGGGATTTCTGTCTTGTCCTCAAGTGGTTAAATACTCTAGATCAGATCTCTGAAAATCTAGGGAACTGTAGAATCCAATATAGAACTCATTTTCACAAAACTTATGGTTGCCCGTGTGCAAAGTAAAATATGATAAAGATGGCTGAACGGTTGGAGCATATCAACCCGCAGATCCTCTACCTCTTCCTGGTGATCATCATGGTTCTGGCGTTTCTCATACACCTGTCGCCTGATAACACATATTCTCTTGTCACTCTATTTCTGCTCATCGTCGTCGTGCTCGGCAACATCGGCTACTTGTACAACAAATTCAGGAAACCGGAGCAAGCTTCGCTGCCCTCTTGACGACGATTCATATTACTAACAAGGTGCAAGTGGCCTAACTAGAAGAGGGCCGTGTTGCTGTAGGAGATATTTAGCGTATCCCCGTCTTCCTCATTTCCTGTACATGGGATCTGACCTTGAAACCCTCCAAGAAGGGTGGATCACGGGTAGGTGAATGATGCAACCTCTTTTGGTCATCCTCAAGGATTTGGGGAGTATGCAAGGAAGCTTGAGCTCCTTGATAAGATTGTGAACAAGAGCAAGCTGTCAGAGGAAGAAGCTCTCGAAATAGGTAAGGCAGTAGAGAGAGGGATTGCGAGGAGATACAATAAGGCGGCTCAAAGAAGAACGGCTTGAAACTCGTCGTGGATACAAACATCGTCATGGAGGCCCTTATCAAGAAATCAAAGGTTAGATCATTTCTCTTGAGTCCCAATTATCACCACTCAAACTTTATTAACTCATCTATCCATTATACTTTACTTGGGTACAGTATATTGTATCTCGATCTGCTGTCGAAGGAGGGGGCAAAGGATATCCTACGTAGACTTTGCATAGGAGAGGCGAGGTTTAAGGATTTAAACGGTGGGGTTACCAACACGAGGACGCTGACAAGGAGGCTGAGAGAGCTCATAGCACAGGGCCTAATTCAGAAGGACGGGAACCTTTACAGGATTACAGCAGAGGGTTCCGACACCTTCCTTAGAATAGTGTGGCTCGAAGCAAGCAGACATATACTGATCAATTTTAAAGAACTTGAAAAGCTAAGGTTTGAGTGGATGAAGGTCTCCTTAAGCTGCCTCTCAGAACTCTTTCTTGAAGAGTTCGGCAGCGAACTAATCTCACTTGTCATCTATGGTTCTACCGTCAAAGGCTCCTTCCAGTTCGGCAGAAGCGACATAGACCTCCTCTACATTCTCGAAGACTATTCGGAGAACCTCTGGGAGCGTGAGGGAAGAGTCTTCAAGAATTTTCAATCCACATGGGAATATAGGGCCTGCGACCACTGGTTCAAGATGCTTGGAACCTATGGATACCCGGAGATAACTACCGCCTCACTGCAGAAAAGCTACGCAAAAAGATTCCAGCCTGTATACCTCGACATGCTGACCTACCGAGCGATTCTCATAGACAGAGAAGGCTTTCTTCAAGAGCTGATGGAGAAGCTTGGGGAAATCCTCAAGTCTCTAGGAACCGTCCGAATCGAATACCCAGACGGAATATACTACTGGTCCCTGAAGCCCGACGTCAGACCTGGTGAACTAATAGAAATAGAGTTGGGAGAGGAGAATAAATGGCCATAAACAAGGAACGGGCTGAGAAGACTATGAAGATGGCTGAACGAGAATTCAGAATTGCCGTCACCTGTTTGGAGGATAACGACTGTACAGGCTCTTTAAAGTATCTCCAGGAATGCATGGAGTACGCGGTTAAAGCAGTTCTTATAGCTTACGGGATAGATTATCCAAAGATCCATGCAGTAGGTCGCTTCCTATATGTGATAAAGGAGAAGTATCCACAGTGGTTCCTCGAACAAGTCGAAACAATAGCTAAGGTCAACGATAGTCTAGCAAGAGAAAGACCAAGATTCAGATATCCCTACGAACATCCGCCAGAACAATATGAAAGAATGATTAGAGAAATCCTACCAAAAATCGAGAAAGCCTTTGAGAGCTGTCGAAAACTCTTGAAAGAACTCTTCAGTTATCCCCCCAACATTTAGAACTGCGCGGGCGATGTGAGACAAGGATAAGACTAACAATAAGAAAGAGGCTGTTCCATAAGCAGCCCTCGAAAAAAACCGAGGAGAAGCCACTTTGTCCATGCTTTCGGTATGCACAAAAGTCTTTTTATTAGGCATGATAAGAACAAGGACTTGAGAAACTTGGTCTCAGTCCTTGACAGGGTTCCATGGGGCGAACCTGCACTATCTCTGCTCTCTCAATGTAAAAGACTAGTGGATCGTAAGCCAGCAGTTATGATCATACGGCACTCCGCAGCCGAAACAAGGCTTGGGCCAGGGAGGCTTTTGACTGAAGAAGGAAAGCAAGCAGCATACGATTTTGGCTCTAGGCTACCGACAAATCGAAACTACAGGATATTTCATAATGTCACTGAGAGGACGCGAGAGACCGCCGAGCAGATGCTTCTCGGCATTCAGAGCGAGGGTGCCGCAGGCGGAATAGGAGAGCCGTGCGCCTTTCTAATGCCGTCCAATACTGACATTGAGAAATTCTTCTCCTATATCAAAAGAGATGGCATTACCTCCTTTTTCCTTAATTGGATTAGCGGACGCTATCCCCCATGGGAAATTGAGCCAGGATATGCTATTGCACAACAAGCAGCATACGGAATATCAAAGAACCTGAGGAATACGGACAGAAACGGATTCGACATATATATTACTCACGACACGTATGTCAGGCTCTTCATGTTTCACTGGCTAGGTGAACCCCTGCCATGGGGATCAAATGATCCTGAAGATAGTTCACCCTGGGTGCTCATGGCAGGCTATCTTGACGGTTTTATATTACAGTTCGACGACGACACCATGTCTGCATACTGGAGAAAGACAAAAAGAGAAGTCCGCTATCCTTTCTGGTGGAGCTTCAAGAACTCGGTTTAAAAACCTCGATCCATCCAGCCGTGGCTGATGCTCAACAGGCTTGAAGGGCAAGAGAAAGAAGAAGTAGGAGATCAGGCTCTCAGCAAGTTCGGGCGTGTTAGGCTTTTTTCACTGACTTTGTCATAGAGATATTCGACCCATTTCATGTATTGTGGTCCTACGATTTTTCTGTACTCTGTGATGACCGAACCAAAAGTGTTCCAGTACCACTCAACCCAAGGAGCCATCAA
>CAZQDW010000189.1:3560-4277 GCA_964592315.1 uncultured Candidatus Bathyarchaeia archaeon | reverse complement strand
AAGGCTTTACCACAATACGGTAAACGTTAAATACCACATGCGATAATCCTTTAAACGGTCGTGAAACATGGCAAAACAGGCAACCACTAGCATAAGGATAGATGAAGAGTTGTGGAAGCAAGCTAAGATCTACGCCATCGAGAATAATGAGACTCTAACAGGGCTCCTAGAAAGACTTCTGAAACAGGAGCTTGAAAGAAGGAAGAAGACGGGTGGAAGCAAGAATGCAAATTGAGAATAGAATAGTTGAGGCACCTGTTAACTCCCTTAAACCTGATCCGAAGCAACCAAGAAAGACCTTTCCTGAAGAGGTCATAGAGAACATCGCAAAGACGATAAAGGCACATGGAACAATCAATCCGATAGAAGTTGATGAGAAGAACGTCATTGTTACTGGGGAGATCCGATGGAAAGGCGCTAGGCTAGCTGGCGTCAAAACGGTGCCGACAAGACGCATCAAAAGCATAACTCCTCAAGAGAGATTAGAGAGGCAATTGATTGAGAATCTTCATCATACTGAGCTAGAATCAAAAGAAAGAGAAGATGCTATATACAGACTATGGAAGACGGGAAGGTTCAAATCCCATCGGGAATTGGCAGAGACTCTTGGTTACCATCATGCAACCATAGGTGATATAATCGAAGCAAAGGAGTTCAGAGATAAAGCTGTCGGGTTACCCGACACTGTACCGACAAGCCTTATCTCCGAAACAAAAG
>CAZQDW010000189.1:0-3550 GCA_964592315.1 uncultured Candidatus Bathyarchaeia archaeon | reverse complement strand
AAGAAGACCTGCCCCGCAAACAGAGGTTAGAGAAGCAGTCAAAATTTTGAAAAAAGCTCCTGAGCCAATTAAAGGCAGATTTCTTAGGGGTGAGATTCCGCAAGAACGAGCCAAGAAAATTGTTGAAGTTTACGAGAAAGCTCCTGAGCCTCTAAAGAAGGCTGTTGAGAAAGAGGAAGTTAAACTTGAACATGCTGAAGAAGCCATTAGCTTGTACAAAGAGTTAGAGGAAGAAGGCGTGAAGGTTGAAGAATCAAAGATCAAGCAACATGTTGAGGAGTTGAAGAAAGAGGCTCGTATGGATGAAGCTCAAGCGAAGTTGCGAAGAGAAGCCTTCAAAGATGTTCTTGCTGGAAGGAAGGAAGCCATTGACGTTACGATCATGGACAGGGGAGCCACATTCATTCAAGAAGTAAGGGATGTCGCTTGGAAGGTTAAAGGTTGGGGAGTTCCGACCTTGATGGAAATCGGTGCCGAGAGATGGCGTGAGGCTCAAAGATACTTCAAGCAGATACGAGACCACATGGATTTCTTACTTGGACACCCCCCTCCGTAAAATAGGTGTAAACAATATTCGCGGTCTGAGAGTTGGCTAGTCGTAGGCGCCCCCGAACTTGGAGAGGTTTGACAAGAATGCGGTCTCGTTTTGATGTATTAGTGAACGAGGCCATGGCTAGGCTTATGAACAGAGGAATCCATCCAACAAAACGAGAGGTATGTGAGGAGCTAGGATTGGATTACGACGATCCTAAGGATAGGGGTAAAGTGACCAATTCTATACACAAGCATAAAGAGATTTTCGACCACGCATGGAACCAACTGTATGTCGGGGGTGGGGCATTCGCAAGAGACTATGCGGAAGTCTCTATGGACACTAATAGTTATGAGGAATGGAGAAGGCGAGACGTAGATCTCTATAACTTACTCAGGAAACTAAGGGTTGAAGAAACGGAAATACACGAATTTTGGGTTTATTCCAGACTATGGAATAGGTTTGTGGAGACGGCTAATAGAGAATGGAATCTGCATTTGTTCGTTGCATATGGTGGACAACCTTGGGTTGCTGATAGTTATAGATACATGCAACCCAACTACTGGGATTACACATTTAAGCAGATAGAGATTGCTCAAAACCTAGGCAAAGGTATGGTGACAACCCTAGCAAGACACAGAGACCTAAGAATGATGCTAATATCGGGAGAAAGTGTTGAGACAGCTTTGCTGGCAACTAAAGACACATTACAAATGCTCACGAATGGGGCACCATTACGCCATAGATGCGAGGAATGTGCAAGGAGAGGTGAAGCCGTGGCGTTTAGAACCCAAAAGGAGCTTATCGAACATTACAACCAACATCACGCTTCACCCCTATAAGGAAAGGAAAAGGACGTGTGAACTTTCTTTGTAGGGCTAAACAAAAGTCAACCTTCTTTTTTTAACCAAATCGATCTAGCACGTTCTTTCAGCAACCTCTCTAATCTTTTTTCTAATCGCTTCTCTAGTGCTTTGTCTTGATTTTTCTTTGCTAGAGCAAGCCTATATCTAGTTAGATGAAGGTTGTATAGATTCCAGTCTATGTCGAAAAACGCCTTAGCAGCCTTTGAAAGCTGATCCATCACATTCGCACCCAATTTCCTTTACACTCCGTTATTAGTTGGTTACTTAATCCTTTGCCACACGTATGCATTCAACGACCTTTCTTGGACGACCCGAATTAGACAACCTTGGATTAGACAAAACTCTTTTTTCAGAAGCCTTCAGTACCAAATCTCACACAGAATATAAGAATATAAGTGGCGAAACCCAAATTAAATTCGTCGAGAGGGTGATACATGAGCAGCAAATGCAATGTGTGTGTCTTGCCCTGTAGAACAGCGCTTGGTGGCGATTTGTATGAAACCAAACTTCACCGCTAAGAGCTCTCGGAACGACGCGATTGTCCGAGACTAGGGCAAAGTCTCGCGATGAACTCGTTTCCAAAGTTCTCTGCGCAACTCTGCTCGGCTATCAAATCATAGCCAATTCTTCAAGCGACAAAGTAGGAGCGGTCATTACATTTGTGGTCTTGCTGAGTGAAATACACGACATCTTATCGCTAGTAAGAGAGAAATTGAAGTCGCGGTAATTCAAAAGACATCAATGAGGCAGATCTTACAGGTGTAACATTGCTTCCAGATGAATGCCTCACTGGATGGTAGGATCAGAATCATGAAAAACGTTTCATGGTCTTATCTATACGCCGAGCGGAATTCTGAACAGTTGATGATCAGCTAGCGGGCTTCGAAAATAGCGGAACTGCCGAAACGAGCCTTAGCAAAAGATCTAGAGCCGGGTAGAGCGTCGGGATCAGGAAAGTCGTTCCGACCACTATGAAACCCGTTCTTAGGATCTCAAGCTTACTCAACATAGGTCGTTTACTCATCTTGGCAATCCAAAACCAGAACAAAAAAACGAGGGAGAGTGCATCAAGAGCCAAGTAAATCTTGTCTCCCTCCAGAATTCTTGAAGTGAATGAATGAGTGTTGTAGAACAACTGAAACGCATAGAATACTAGTATCACCTGGAGTACAAAGAAAAACAATTTTGTAGGTAGCTTCTTCTCGGAATAGAACTTCCCCACCTCCCAGTTGCCGAAAAATATGTCGCCCACTAGGAATCCCCAGAGTATGGAAATTGCGAGATTGCCCACAGATGCGATCGCTATCTCGGTCGCCAAGTAAGCAGTGGCTCCTTTGATGATGAATGTCACGCCGTAAATCAGGTTGTAGATGGGATCATAGGGTGGACCACCGGTTGCTTGCAAAACTCCTACAGCAACAACAGACAGACCTGCGATCGCGGACGACGCTAATCCCTCGCTGCGGTAAGCCAACACCGCGATTAGACCGAGAACGAAGAATAGTCCTGCATGTGCAAGTTCTGACAAGGGTGTGAATTGAATTGGTCTTAGGACCACTAATGCCTCCGCTCCAAGGAGGAACATGCCCAAGGTTAGTTTCTTCGCGCTTCCTGTTGCTCCAAATGTGTAGAAGAAGGCGGATGCCCCTAGGATAAGCGACGTCAAAACGAGACCTACTGCAAACCACTCGAGCACCGAATCAAAAACGCTGTAAGAGGAAAAGAAGTTCGGGTCGGAAAGGGTTATTCTTGCGTCAACGATTGCGAAGATTGCGGATAGAAGAAAGGAGATGAGTAAGGTAGACCGAACCCTTATAGGAGGCTTCATGTTCTGCTCACTCGACAAGCGTTTGACCTCTACTTTGCAACTGAATTTCTTCTCTTTTGAATGTTTCAGACACTCAATCAGCCCATAGAACTCCGCTGGTATACCAATATTGACTAATGCCTTCAAAGCATATTCCAATTAAGTGAGCAACGAGACCAGTCTTTCGGTCGATTATCTATAATAAATCGATGCAGGAAAAGGCGATTCGCGTTAGAGAATTTCTGGCATATCCTAGCCTCTATCCGACTAGATGGATATTTCCGCGAGAATCGACGCCGATCAAGTTGAACCCGAACCTCTTGAACACTGAATCATTAATTGTTC
>CAZQDW010000188.1:0-4281 GCA_964592315.1 uncultured Candidatus Bathyarchaeia archaeon | reverse complement strand
CTTCACGCCCATCCTTTCGAGATGTTACTTTATGTCGCGGCACAGGTTCCTGACGGCTACTCTGAAGAGGTCAGCGAGCAATGGTCCAGCCAGCTTAAGGCGTTTGTTCTTAAAATGGTCCTTGTCGTCGGGGATCCGTCTTCCCAGTCTAAGCTCAACGACTCTGCAAGCCATCTCTCCGAGGAAGTAGGCTTTGTTTCTTCTTTCCTCTTTGGTTCTGCCGACGTGAGGTAGGAAGTTTCTATCAAGTATTGTCTCCGTCTTCTGGAGCCGGTAGCTTTTAACCTGTCCGTGAGCGACGCGGTTACCAATGAAAAGGAGCGCATCCTCAACTGTTGTGACGTCGCCTGACATCTCAAACGAAGACTCGAGCTCACTCTGTATGGTCTTGTCCAGGGAGACAGCGTCAGCGATCTCCTTGTCAGACTCGAGGCCAAGGGCTCTCATTATGACGATGAGGGGGATTTCGGAAGGCACACCTGGCACGGACACATGAAGAGTACCATTAGCCTTCAAGCGCAGTTCGATTCTTGCTCTAAAACCGACTGTTGTGGAGAAGACTTTGGCTTGGTAGACCGGGTTCACTCCTCTTGTATCAATGTCCACCAGTATCCGATTTGGCGCCAGGTCCTCTATGGCGACAATGACCCGTTCTGATCCGTTTATGATAAAGTATCCTCCCGGGTCTATGGCGTCTTCGCCCTGCCTGATCAGTTCCTCTTCTGAGAGCTCTGAAAGCAAACAGTACTTCGAATGTAGCATCGTCGGCAGGTCACCGATGTAGACTAGCTCCTTCTCCATCTCCTTGTCGTCGATCACGGGGATCATTTCTACCGAAAGAGGCATGGCATAGGTCAGGTTCCTTAGTCGTGTTTCCATTGGGTAGATTTCGTGGCGTGTTCCGTCGACTTCGGTGACGTAAGGGCCGTAGATGACATCGTTCTCGATCTCGCGTACGATGAATACTTTGCCGAACCTTATCTTGTACGGTCCTTCCGGGACTTCGATCTCGACTTCGCCGACTTCGTCCACGACTTCCTGAAGCCCACGTTCCACAAACTCGTTGTAAGAGTCAAGGTGTTGCCTTACCAACCCCTTCTCTTCAAAAAGGGCCTTCTGTACCAAGAACGCATCTTCAGAATTAGTCAAACCGAGAAGCTCCCCCTTGGGCGTTCGAACAGAGTAAACTGTAACACGTAACTATTCTCAGGACTATTCCTCCAACGGACTGGGAATCATCCAGCCCGAAAGGGGTGTCAAGCTGTAGCTTTCGTAAGTCACGAAAGCCTATCACTAAACAACGAACGGTATTAATAAACGTTATCATCAACTCAGCAATATTGGCAATAGATACTTGTGGGTCTTGAGACCATTCTCACTTTCTCCGTCGCCGATTTTTCTAGGGTCATCTGCGTGTGACTGCGCGGATTTCTTCACCTCAGCTGCCGATCTCTCTTGAACCCAAGCGAGTAGCGTTCTGACTGCGCTACGCAGAGGGGAGAGCGCTCGGACCCAAACAGATTTAAGGATGCCAATACTGTAACAGATTCGGACTATCCCCAATTCAGGCCCTGGTAGTATAGTCCGGCCTAGTATAGGCGGCTGTCGCCCGCCCGACCCGGGTTCAAATCCCGGCCAGGGCGCCAACCTAGCGGCTAGTAAGTTGCTTGGGAGGGGGGGCTCTACGCTTGGAGTGGGAGTGACTGAACTGCTCCTCCGAACTGATGTTCCTTCCGATTATTCGCCCCGGTTATGGCGAAGATGTAAGTCTTGATGTGCGCCAACGAAAAAAGACTCTATTTATAGTGCTTATGTGAGAGGGCCGAAAAAATGTCCAAGAAGGAAACGCGTTCTTGCGAACCGGTTCGAGTAGTTCGCTTCTACGCATAGGCATTTAAGACCGGTCAGCTCATTGGAGCCCAGGCGGGGCCTGGATGAATAGAGAGAGCTTCGAACCTTCTAGTCTGAAGATCACTGACCTTCGGACGGCGGTTGTCGCATCGAACTTTGACTACCCTTTGATCAAGATCGATACTAACCAAGGAGTTTACGGGATCGGGGAGGTCAGAGACGCAGGACACAAGGAGTCAGCCTTGATGTACAAGGGGCTGCTTCTCGGTCAGAATCCCATGGACATAGACAAGCTCCTAAGAATGATGAAACCATATGCCGGCCACGGCAGAGAAGGCGGAGGAATCAGCGGCATTGATATGGCCTTGTGGGACCTCGTGGGCAATGTCTACGGCGTACCTGCATTCCAGTTACTTGGAGGCAGATATCGTGACAAGGTCCGAATCTACGCTGACACGCCTGAACTCAAGGAACCTACTCCAGAAGGGTTTGCTGAGGCTGTTCTTGAGAGGAAGAGGATGGGCTTCACATTCATAAAGTTCGATCTGAGTATCGGTGTCTTGCGGAATAGAATTCCAGGAGCTCTGATCGGTAACAAGATCACGGATAAGGGAATAGCCTACATTGCGTCTTGTGTTGAGGCTGTAAGGGAAGCTGTTGGCTGGGATATTTCTCTTGCCATCGACCACTTTGGGCCGCTTAGCGTTGACGACTGCATCCGGCTTGGAAGGGCGCTTGAAAAGTTCAGTCTGTCTTGGCTGGAGGACATGCGACCATGGACAGATGTCGAGGGCAACCGAGAAATCACGAAATCCATCGCTGCGCCGACCGCCACAGGAGAAGACATATTCGGGTTAACAGGTTTTCGTGAGATTGTCGATAGGCGTGCCGTGGACATCATACACCCAGACTTGGCCACGGCAGGTGGACTACGTGAGACCAAGAGGATCGCGGACTATGCGGAAGAGATGGGCTTTATGCCCACTGCTCTGCATTTCGCCGGGTCGCCAATCTCTTTCATGGCCAACCTGCACACCGCTGCAGCTATCCATGACTTCGTAGCCCTTGAACACCATGCGCTTGACATTCCCTGGTGGAAGGATCTGGTTAGAGGCTTGACTGAACCACTTGTCGCAGATGGTTACGTCGCCGTCCCAGAGAAGCCTGGCCTGGGCGTGGACTTAAACCCTGAGGTTATCAGGGACCACCTCAGATATCCTGGCTACTTTGAGCCTACGCCAGAATGGGACGTGCCAAAGTTTGGTTTCTACAGACCAAAAGCCTGAGAACAGTCGCGATGGGTTCACCAAATATCTCATTGAAAGAACTACTCAAGATACCTCGGAATGCCTTTTGGTGGGCTGGGCGAACATTCTCCTCTTGACACTTCTACCGGGGCCTGAAGTTTCAGCCAAGCCATTCCCGCATCTTCTTGACGTACAAGGGAAACACAGCCTCAGGCTCAAGCAGGTCAGGATGCCACCTCTTCTCCCACTCAAACGTAGCGTAGCCGTTGTAGCCGCCTTTCACAAGCATGTTCAGCATTTTCTTTAGAGGCACATCGCCCTCGCCGACAGAAACGTACTTCACTTGTCCTTCCCTGTTTAGAGTTGAATCCTTGACGTGGACGTTGACTGTGTACCGTGCCAAGTTTGAATATGTGACCTCCGGCAGCTCCCTGTTCGCTCGGTATGGGTGATGCAGATCCCACAGGACTCGAATGCGGGGGTGGTTGACCTCAGCCATCACGCGAGCACAAACCGCCGAATCGGTCCAATCATCGTGCGTCTCTATGGCTAGCGTGACTCCGTGCTTTTCAGCCGCGTCACCAATCTTACGCAGGTTTTCGACTAGAATGGGCATAATAGTTTCCACCGTGTAGCCTTCAGGAACATGTCCGCCATATATGCGCACGACTTGAGCATCTAGCTTTGCCGCGAGCTCCATGTTACGCCGCGCCTCGTCAAATTGCTTCTCTCTTTCGGCCTGTTCGACAACAGCAAACCTTGAGGAAATTGATATGCCGGAAATGGCGACGCCGTGACCTGCGAACAACCGTCTGGTCTTGCCAAGGCCTTTTGTGAATTCTGCTCTTCTGCTGATGTCTACGTCTTCCAGCAAGCCGCGGAAATCAACGCCATCGTACCCCATACTCGCAGCGTTCTCAACAATCTGCTGCAGATTCCACTTCGGGCAACCAAGCGTGGTGAATGCAAGCTTCATAGACAATCACGCCCTTAACAATCTCTGTTGACCGACACGAAAATAGTCTAGAGGCGCACTTATGTCTATTGGCAACAGCGCATCGTTGCTCTTGCACTGATTTCGACTTACTGGCTTCAGTGTGATCTTTGCCTTGACTTCAGTATCCTTTGAACGATTTCCATTGTTTTTGTGGAGTCTTCGATCGACGTCTGTGGCTCCTTGTTC
>CAZQDW010000187.1:0-4291 GCA_964592315.1 uncultured Candidatus Bathyarchaeia archaeon | reverse complement strand
CTCAGGCTTACCTCTTCTATCACGATGCGTTCTGTGGCTATGAGTCCCGAAACTTCCCAGAAGGATTTGGTCTCTCCTATTAGACCTGTGGACCAGATGAAGACTGGAATGAAGAACACAGTTACAACTGCCAGTATTACGAGGCTAGCAAAAATAGGCGAAAGTGCTCTTCGGTTGTGACGCATCTTCAATATACTTCACCGTCCTCATAGGATCCTAGCGAGTACAGATATCCGCTTTTCGTCGGTTCATTTGAAGAAAGAAGGGAAAGATGGGTTATGCTTGTACTTTGAACGATGGCGACACGAATTGGTTGCCCGCTTTGCTGACAAGCGTCACCGTGTATGTTTCACCTTCTGTTACGGTGAACGTGGCAGACACTTCCGTCAACGTCCCAATAGCAGGAAGAGTAACCTCAGTACCAAGTGTAACAGGGTCCCCTATCTGGTTGCCTGCTGCGTCCCTCAGAATAACGTCGGTAATCACGACGGAGCCGCCGCCCGTGCTTTTGCACCAAGCTGAAACTGAGGAACCAGCTTCACTTCCTTGCACTGACTCAATCGCGACTTTTTCTTGTCCAGCTGTGCCTCCGCCCATCATTGTGGCAAGGTATCCAGATGTGAACATGTAGACTATGATGCCTGCGATCACAGCGATAGCAATGAGTATCAGCACCGCGAAGATCGGCGATAGTGCCTTAACATCCCTTCTAATCTTGCCAAAGAATCCTTTCATCATTACACCTCCACAATTTTTTTCTTGTGGTTTCATTGAGGTAGTTCACATATAAACTGTGAAAGTTTCAGGGGGCAGAAAAGTCGAGATTAGTCAAATCTTAAAAGATAAAAATAAATCAATCAGAAAGGTTTTCAGAGTTATCAATCCAGCAGCATAAGGCCTCTTCTAAAGCCTTGGATATGCTGCCTTTTCCATAGCCAAACTTCTTCATAGCTAACATCCTAAACTTCTGCTCAACAGCTGCTGATACAACTCCGCGGATCTCACCCAAACTCTACACCTCAGATTTTATTTGGAGAGTTCGCATATATTCTTTCACGCAAACTTAGATCAGCATAGCGGAGTTACCAACTTTCATGGAAGCATCCCATAGAAAAGTCCACGATCTAGGCTTTTGTTTGTTTTTGCTCAGTATATATGCGTTCCACAGTTATGTATATACGGAATGAAATATGCACCGTAGGAACTTTCAGCGAATGTTAGCGGTGTTCTTCATATTTCTGTGTCTAACCTTTTCAGAAGTTTCGTTTGTCTCGGTATCAGAATCGTCGCTACCATCTAGGCTACAAGTCTATGTCGGTCCTCGCATGGTTCTAGCTGACAATCGAGTCCATGACTGCATTTTGGTGCAGTTGCAGGATTCTAGGGGCAGGCCGGCAAGGGCGACTGAAGACATTATTGTCACGTTATCATCCTCTAGAACTGACATAGGTTCCGTTGATCCAAAGGTTACGATAGCCTCGGGGAAGACCTACGCTATCGCCAGGTTTTATTCGACATACACAGCAGGCTCTACGACGATAACTGCTATTGCGTCCGGCTACACATCTGGGCAAGCAGTTATGTCCACCGCAGGACCGATACCATCTAGAATAGCAGTGTTCGCCTTCCCGCCAGTGGTTCCAGCCGACCGAAAGGCGTATGACTCAATTATCGTGCAGCTACAAGACGCAGCTGGAAAGCCTGCTCGCGCCCCAATTGGAGACATCAATGTGACCTTGGCATCCTCTGAAATCATTGTGGGCGCTGTCAATTCCACGGTGACCATACAATCCGGCAAAACATACGCAGTAACAAAATTCTACTCAACGAATAACTCCGGGAGCACCACGATAACCGCCATCGCGCCGGGCTACTCTTCTGGCCAAGCCAAAGTAACAACTTCTCAGACTGGAGGGCCACCATCGAAATTGAAAGTCTATGCGGCTCCTCCAAAACTTTCAGCCGAAGGTATTTCCTACGAGTCAATCTGTGTCCAGTTGGAAGATTCTGACGAAAAAATAGCAAGATCATCCAACAGGACAGAGGTCAATTTGGCATCCTCCGATATCTCCGTAGGCACCGTCGATTCTACAGTGACGATACAACCCAACAAAACATATGCTATAACAAAATTCTATTCAACCTATAGGTCCGGAAGTACTATGATAACCGCCATCGCGCCTAATTACACATCCGGGCAAGCAGCAGTAGCTACGTTCGGACCAATACCATCCGGAATTGCCATATATGCCTTGCCTCCTTTGATTCCGGCAGATAATGAGGCATACTCCATTATTGTGCAACTGCAAGACTCGGGCGGCACCCCTGCGAGAGATCCAATTGGCGATGTTACCTCGATACTATCATCTTCAGATACCGAGATTGGAGAAGTGAATTCGACTGTCATTATTCCTTTTGGCGATACCTATTGTACAACGAAGCTTTACTCCAAATACAGCGCTGGTTCCACGACGATAACAGCTGTTGCCTCCGGCTATGCTTCGGGACACACAGTCATCAAGAGCTACATAATCGATCCGCTCTTGACCGTTTCTGCTAAGGCATATCCAGATTCCATTCCCTCTGGCGGTGAGGCAACAATAAGAGTCCATGTTACTGACAATACTCTTAACCCTGCTCCACCAGTCCCTGGCGCGACTATCGAGCTTACGTCTGATGGAGGTGGAAGCCTCTCGTCTATAACAGATGAGAGGAATGGGTATTACTCGGCGATTTTCACGGCTCCAGTTGTGGACACGGAAAGCATTTGCACTCTCATGGCTGTCGCTTCAAAGTTCGGTTATGCTCATGGCGAGGGTCAGGTGAAAGTTACAGTGTTTGGTGGCGGGAGCATCCATATCCAGGTCAAGAGTTCAGATGGGAGTCTCGTTAGCGGAGCAGCTGTCTCGTCAACTTCCCAGCCGAGCCGGCAGCCTCCTTTGAGTGGCACAACCAACAGCGAAGGATACGTAGAGTTCAAAAACATCAGAGCTGGTTCGTACGCGTTCACAGTTGATAAATCCGGCTTTGAAACAAGTAATATACAGATCAATGTTATTAGCGGCCAGACAGCAAAAGAGAACGTATCGCTTTCATCAACCCCACTCTCGTGGCTTTCAGGCTTTCTTACCACGAACAATATCTGGCTACTGTTATTCGTCGCTTTGCTGGCTATCGCTTTGACCACAACGTTGCTGCTTTTAAGGAGACGCGCAAGCAAGAGAAAGTTCCCAACGGGAACAGGCGAGAATCGGGAAGACTCCTATACACGATGGTAAACATTCCACCCTACACGTCGAATAAAGCTGAAGGCATCTGCCCATATGCCTATCAGCAAGCGAATGTGTGTACATCAAACGTTTCGGTTTTCTGCTCTCTTCCCGATGGAAAAAAAGACTTGGCTCACCTTAGACGTAAGTCCAAGCATAAGCTCAAAATCCATGCAGAATTTCCCCTCGTCAGATTACTTGAGTCGTCGTCCGCAAAGTCCTTTCTCAAGCTTGGCTACATCCAGCCCCGTCCTCAAGACGAGGAGATCCGATAGAATACTCTTCTATAGAAAAGTAAATAAAACCTCCGTAGATATCTTTGTAGGAAATGGTTTATCTAAGTCTCATGGTTACCCTGGCGGTTTTTACTCTACTGGACGCGTTCATCACAGTGGTGGGCATGAGGTCTGGATGTGTCGAGTTAAATCCAGTGGTCACTATGTGGGGAGTTCAATTTTGGGTGATCTTTAGGATGTTGCTTTTGGGATGCATGTTGACCCTTTTTTTTGTCGGTAACCGTTTTCTCTTGAAACATTTCCCGAAAGGGACAGTAATCATGAAAACAACCCTATTTATGCTGGACCTCTATATCGCCACAGTTGTGTTCTCAGGACTTTTCTCCCTATGTTTGAAACTGCTGCCTTAGCAAAGTTCCTTTATATTAAGATGCCGCACAATGAGGAATTTAGACTCTATTTAAATTTGGAATTTTATAGAAATGTCTTTTAGAAGAAGCTTTCACAGATGTTTTATAGGCGTTTCTCCGAAAGTATTTTATGCAGAAAAGCTACTTGACGATAGGGCGTTTATCCGAAAAAACACCGAGGAAGTCAAATCCATCGGATTGTCCAGAATGTCACGGTCCTCTTGTTTTCCCTGAAGGATTAAATGGCGAGATTGTTTGTAAGGAATGCGGTATAGTAATAACTCAAGCCCAAACCAGCCAAGGTTTTACCGATTGGACGCCTAAATGGTTTTCTAACTGGGATCAAAACGACTCTGACACGCTGAGAGAATGGTTA
>CAZQDW010000186.1:0-4318 GCA_964592315.1 uncultured Candidatus Bathyarchaeia archaeon | reverse complement strand
CAGTCTCGGTGTTGAAGCGAATGGCAGGTAAGATTCAAGCATCTCTCGTAAAGAGAGATGTGGCGGTGATGTTATTTGGAACCTAGCGTGCACTCAACTCGATGCTGCAACTGAAAGGGCAGCTATACTCTTCAAGGACGTAGCAGATCTCTCAGTGTCTTATACCAGTTTTCTCCGGTATACGCAGGGCACTTTGAAGTATCCTCGTGTTGGCTTTCAAGGATTGGAAGCTACAGATAGCCAACGAAATTCTTCCTCACTACAACATCGTGAACAAGACTGACAAGTGAGGTGACGTCAAATACTGGGAGGCCTGTAGCTTCTTGTACAGCCCGTGCAGCAGGAGGCATGTTTGTACATTCGAACACCAACGCGCCGACATCAGGATTCTTTGACACAAGCATGCGAGCCATTTTGGTCAGAGCGCTTTCAAGATTCTTCAATCTCTTTTCGGGATCAGTTTCCTGTATCGCGGTCATTTCGGACGGCTTCAACGAATCAAAACCGGCCATCGCTATGGGAATTGAATTGCCTATTCCAACTGCTTTAAGAAGTTCATTAGTCGCCTCACTAGCTTGAGCAAACAATATTCCGACTCGCTTCTTGTGTCTTGGCAATGATCTTGAAATCATAGGCACCAGCAGCAGAGACGAAGAGAAAACTGGCACATTGACTGTTCCAGTTAGGTCTTTTTGAAAACGAGCCATGAAACCGCAACCGCCAACCACGGCTCTTACTCCCCTTTCTTCCAATTCCTTTGCGACATCGCACACAGCCGACTTCATTTCGGGAGTAACGTTCCGCGTAACTATGTGTGGGCCTCTGAAGCCTCTTAGCACTCCGTATATAATTGGAAAAGGGAACGTGGTGGCGTTACCTACGTCTCCCGGCACTCGTGGAAAAACTTCGTCCATGATCATTATTCCGACTGATTGACCGTAAGCCGCTCTTCCCTTTCCAACAAGCCTATTGACAATAATATCTGCCACAGGTTTCCACTACCTAACTGATAGATAAGGGATCTTCAAATGATAGAAAAAGCTGTTGTTTTTCAAAATTGTTTGTCTATGATTTCTGATGAGGCGTGGACTGGTCTGTCTGGCTGATGTTTCCTGTGGAACGCCCTGATGGGGTTTTCTAGTCTTTCCAGTTGAGGCTCATGTGAGGTTTGATTTCGTTGTGCCATTTGACGATGGTGTCTACACCGTCGTGGAATTGAGCACATTTCTGGTCTAATACGCCGTGGAACCTTTCCAGCTTGCCGTTCGTCAAAGCAAAGAGCTCTTCCGGCCAAGCATGGTGCTTACCACATGTTGTGGCATAGCAGAAACGATAGAAAAAGCCGTAAATGCTATTTGTTGACATACATCGAGCACGACTTAGGAACGGATGATAGATGATCCTAAAGAAGATGGTGACAAAGCTGATACGACGTGAATTGGAGCCACCCTATTATGGTTTCGGTGACACATGGCTGACTCATAGGACGCTTGTAGTCACATTTCTAGAAACTGATGAGGGAGTAAGCGGATTTGGGGTTGCTCCTGGTTCTGAAGCCGTAAACAGATTTGTCAATCAACATCTGAAACATGTAGTTATTGGGAGAGACCCGCTTCTTGTGGAAAGACTGTGGAGCCTTATGAGCGATAGCGTGGGATCTGTTGACAGAGATGTGGCCCTGAAAGCAATCTCTTCTGTAGATCTAGCGCTATACGACATCATAGGAAAATCGCTCGATGTTCCTGTCTGGAAACTGTTGGGTGGATATGGAGATAGAGTTAGAGCATTCGCAACTATTGGACACTACCATCAAGGAAAGGGATTGGACGACTTGTCTCATTGGATGTCATGGGCCGCAAGAAAAGGCTTCAGAGCAGTGAAGATGAAGATTGGGCGCCTAGATATCAAGGAGGAGCTGGAAAGAGTGAGAACGGCTAGGGAGGCCGTAGGTAGTGAAGTGTTGCTCATGGTTGATGCAAATTGGCTGTGGCCTCCTAATAGAGCAATCGAATTCATTGGAATGGCTGAAAAGTATGACATCTACTGGTTTGAGGATCCTACACCGAGCATCAAAGGCATAGGGGACGTGGCAAAGGCCTCTAAGGTGCCGGTAGCGGCCGGAGAGCCTCATCCCACATTTGCTCCTTGGGGCTACAGTCTGTCTGGCCATAGAGATCTGATGGGTTCCGTGGACATGCTTGTTGCTGACGCCTCGCTCTACGGGGGCGTTACACCATTCAAGAAAAGCGCAGCATTGGCTGAGGCCTTTGGAATTCCAATAATCTCGCATACGGCAGATCACTTCCATCAATCCATAGTATCAGCATTCAGCAACGGTCTATGTTCCGAAGTAGTTCCGAACCCAGAATACAACCCGCTGTCAGACTTTGGCCCGGATCCGCTTTATACCACGCCCATAGTCCTGAGAGAAGGATACATAGATCCTCCTGATAGGCCGGGCTTTGGTCTAGAACTCAATCAGAACGTCTTAGAAAAGTTTGAACAACATACATCTTAATCTATTTTCCACGCAGGATGCCAGACAGACCCCTCGGAACAAACAGTACCGTTACCACAAGTGCAAAGCCAACTGCTATGAGGTTATACACAATCCCAACAGCGCGCAACGATTCATACAGGATTCCGATGAAAAGAGCACCTAGGATAGATCCCCACACCGTACCTCGCCCTCCGGTTAGGCACATGGTGATTATCAGTGTTGTGACCCAAGGCATTGAGGTAGAGGGGTCCACGAGGCGAACATAGTATGCATAAAGTCCTCCCGCAAGTCCTGCAAAGAATGAACTGATAGTGAAAGCCAGACACTTGTGCAAGAATACATTGATCCCTAAAGTCTCAGCCAGTATATCATTCTCACGAATAGTCTTGAAAGCAAGGCCTACATTAGTGTGTTCTGCTATCCAGTAGATCACTATGCCGGAGAGCACGACAAATACGAGTCCCAAGTAATAGTAGAACATCTTGTTGAGAAAGGGGTCTGTTGGTACGTTCTCATAGGTGGCATAATTGAATATGCCGTTGACACCGCCGAGCGGTGCGTAGTTGTTGACGAATATTCTCCATACCTCTGAGAATGCTAGAGAAGATATTACGAGAAATGGTCCTCGTAGTCTTGTGGATGAAATTGAGATAGCAAAGCTGGACATAGTACTTGCAAGACAGCCTATCATCAATCCAATCCAAGGTGATGTCTTGTACCATTCACTCACAGCTGCCGCCGTGTAGGCACCGATAGAGAATAAGCCTGCGTGCCCAAGCGAAGCTTGCCCTGTGTATCCTACGAGCAGATCGTAGCTCATGGCGCAGATTGCGAAAGTGAACGAACTTATGAATATGTGTAGGACGTATTCATTGCGGATAAGCATGGGAATTGCCAGCAGAACCGATAGTCCTGTCAAGACCATATAGACTGACTTAGGAAGAAACGAGGTTTTTCTCATTGGCCTGTGTTCCTAGATGATGCGTTTCTCTCCGAATATGCCTGTGGGTTTGATGATCATCACTATCATCATTATTGCGAACGATATTACTGGAACCATGTTCACTGGCATGAAGTTGTATCCCATTGCCTCGGCTATGCCTATGAGGAAACCGCAGATGAGAACGCCCACCAAATTCTTCATTCCTGCAATGACGATTGCAGCGAATCCTCTCCATATCCAGTTGAACCCTACGTACGGAAAAACCGCAAGAATAGGTGTTATGATTGCTCCAGCGACGCCTGCCATTGCACATCCAATGCCGAAAGTCAACGCATATATCCACTTTGTATCAACGCCTAAGGCTCGGGCTGCATCGGCGTTTTGAGCGCAGGCACGTATCGCTCTCCCGGTTTTCGTCTTTTCTAGAAATAGAAACAGGCCGGTCAACATTATTAGGCTTAGACCGACATTTACTATTCTCTGTGCGTTTATGGGCATCCACGGAGTGTCTATGACCCCTTCTACGAAAGGTTTCGGGAATATGTAGTAGTATCCCCATATCGAGAGGTATGAGTTTTGCAAGAAGATGCTGAGTCCGAGCGTTAGAACTATGTAGCCAACTAACCTCTCTTCAGAGGGAAGTCTTGCTCTCAACAGATTGAGCAGAGAAATGTCGACCAGCATCGCAAAAGCAAAGCAGACCACAAATGCTCCTAACGTACCCAAGATCAGGCTCTGAGAGAGAGTCACTGTTATGATGAACGCAAGGTAGCCTCCCAGCGTCAGCATCTCACCGTAAGCAACGTTGATTCCTTCCATTACACCGAAGATTAGGGATAGACCTGTCGCCACTATTGCTATTATTGACCCTGTCA
>CAZQDW010000185.1:0-4332 GCA_964592315.1 uncultured Candidatus Bathyarchaeia archaeon | reverse complement strand
TATTTATACCTAGCTTTATATACACTAATTGTATAGTATACTATACAGGTGTGACGTATGTCAGATGTTATCATCGAAAAGTATGCTCATGTGCTGACGGCAGAGGATGTTATGCGGCTTTTCAAACATCTCGAAGATACGCTTGGGAGTCGAGTCAAAGCGGCTGATATTTGCAGGATTGAAAGAAAAACCATTTATGATTGGGAAAAAACCGGGGAAGTGAAGTTAAAAACAAAGAGGAAGGTATTGAAGGCATTGATGGAAAAATTGCCTGAGGATACTCTTGACTTTATGACTAAACGAAGCGTCGAGTCGTCTATTGATATTCTTAGAATTTATCTCTACTCCCTCTATGAAACTGCTGTCGATGAGGGTACAAGTATGGATGATTTTCGACGCTTAGCCTCAAAATTTGAGGAAGCCAAGACGAAATATTCTGGATTAACCGTTGACCATTTGGATGTTGAAATTGGGGATATGTTGCGATCCCTGGAGGAGAAAGCGTCAGAGATGGAATTAATGTGGCCTAGAAGCCCAATAGACCTTGTTAGACTTTCTAAGCTTTCAGAGATCTTGCCAGCTACGATTAAAGCATTATCCTCTAAACCTTTAATCACGGATTTCCAAATCGCGAAAGATTTTGGCTTCACTCTGGAATTTGTGCAATCTCTGTCAATGGCGTTACAAGAGAGCTTTGTTGCAATAAGACCGTCAGCTCCTCGAATTGAACAGGTTTACCCTGCATATGAACCGCTTACAGCAGGAACAATACCCGCAAGAGAACCTTCATCCACCCCTTGGGTGACCCAAGAGCAAATACTTACAATGTCTAGGAGGTAATAATTATGACAACAGATGAAACGTCAACTCCGGAAAGAAAACTCGAGGAAGTAAGAATAAGACTGAGCGTTCGCCTTGATTACATAATTTTTCCAATAGATGGCTTTAAGCTGATCGATGCTTTCAGAAGAGCGGGCTATGTCCTTTTGACGCCTCCTCCACCTCGGCCAATAGTACGTGGTGCAATGTTGGAATTTAGAGGACCAATTGCTCAGAAAGGCGAAAACATTATTGATGGTAACTTTGATCGCGGCTTTCTTGGAGTGGAGGGATCCTCTTATGAATCAGCAATTCGTGGCTTTAACGAACTTGGGGAACTCATTAAAGGAAATTTTGGGATTGATCTTGACGAGGGAGCTCGCTTCTATGAAATAATAGCGAAATTTGATGTTGATTCAGTTAAGAACCCGCTTGAGGCCGTTGGTCGAGTCTGTGGTGATGACGGCTTAATGGCAGCGATTAACAATATTTTAGAGCAAGAAACATCAATTTTCTCTGTTAGATTTACATCGAAGGGTAGAGTTCCGAATCAAGAGGAATGGTTCGACATTACGATAGAGCCGGATTTGATTAAACCGACGACCACATACGCTATCTTAGTTATTTATAGAAGCGCTGATAGGTCAAAGGTTGAGAAATTTGGTGAGGGGTTAGACTCAAAAATTCTGAGACTTATCGATGAAATCGAAAGGATACCTTAGTGTTGCCGCTTAAGATGTTTCTAAACTAGGCGCCTATCCAGCTTCTCAACGAATCTGCTATGCGTGGGTATAATTCTTTTCACCTAGCTCAAGGGTCATTCTAGTGAATCCCTTGAGCTCTTTCACGGGTTTGGCTACGGTGGCTACTCCATCGTGAACGTATAGCTGAATTACCTCGTCTCTTCTAATAACGAAGAAGTCGTCTTAAGATACGCAGCAATCCTGCAGATATATCTACGGTCATCTATGGTAGGCTCAGCTATGCCGACCATATCCGCACCAGCTTCAAACAATCTTCTAGCGTCCATGGCAGATCGGACGTAGCCACTTACAAGGAGGAAAAAGGGATATTTTCTCTTCAGACCTCGAACAAATTCAAAGTCGGGTCTCTTCGTCCTCTCATTCCTTATGTTAAAATGAACACCGAAGAGGTCAAAATCCGCAATTCTCTCCAAAACCGGAGAATAATCCCGAATGACCCCTTCCCTGAACTTGACGATGAGCGGAATATCCAACTCAGTGAAGGCCTCAATCCATCTGAAGAGCTCACTGCGGTTCTCTGGCAAAACCATAGCTCGTAGCTTACCTAGCCGAAGGTATGGCTGATAACCTCCGTGAACATTAAGCTCAACAAAGTCGCCTCCGGCTCTATGAAAAGACTCTGCTGCTTCTAGTCCCCACTCAAGTCTAGGAGTAGCCAAGTTTAGGCATGTGAAGACTTCAGAAGCACTCTTAGCCCTTCGGCATTCTTCAGCGAGAAATCTGGTGCATTCTTCCTGGGTCGGAGGCAGAAAATATTTCTGCTTCCCATACGCTGGAGGTTCAGCTAGATAAGCGCCAAGCTGGACCATGACGCATCCTTCGCTTCTTTCGGAGCAAAAGACCCCGTCCGCGATCTCCATCATTGAAGATAGGAAGAATCCCCTTCGAAGACTATCATAGAGTTCTTCAAACTTCTTTTTCATATATGTCGGTCTCCTCTGATGCGCCGTAAAATCATCCATCTTAGCAGTTTTACTCCATACTCTTCCTGAAACAGCGCGCTGATCGTGTGGTTGAGCATCCTGATCTTGAACTTAAGTCTTGAAGATCGGCAATAAACTTTTGTCCTTCGCAGCTTTATGGCTTGAAGGATGCTTGATACCGAGCGGTCTTCAGCCTCTACTATCGTGTAGGCGTCACCCACCGTCTCCGGGGAGTGGGAGTCGCTTCCGGCAATCATTGGTAAGCCTAGCTTCTCTGCCATGGCTATATTCTTCAGTGCGTAATAGTTGGCTAGGGGCCAAATGGCAGAAAAGGCTTCTAATCCGTCGATGGGAAGGTTACGTATCTCTGATTCTCTGAGTTCCCCAAAGAGCGGCACGGTTGGGTGAGGAAGAAAGACAAGAGCGTGTTGAAGATGGACTCTTTGTATGGCTTCTTCTATCGTTAGTTCTCGCGGTATAAGGTCATTGGTTCCAAGGGCTATAATCTCACCTCTATCCGTCTTGACCTCTTCCCCCGGAATAATCATCAGATCATCTTGTACGCGCTTGGCAATCTCCGCCCCTTCCAACGTGTCATGATCAGTGATCGCTATGCCATCCAATCCCTTGCTCCTGGCCGACTCGACGACCTCTTCAACGGTCCCCGTGGAGTCTGAATAATTCGTATGGACGTGCATGTCGATTCTCAATCTCACCAACATGAACCCTGACCGTTTGGCTTATAGATGTACAGCCCGCACGATATTCTAGCATCTTCTAGCATCTCAAACACAACCTAATAAAAATAGTGTCACAATGAGGTCACGAGCGACTATGATAAGCTCCTCGAGTTGAGAGAAAGGAATCATCGTTTGATGCATTCAGAATCTATTGTAGTTGGCAATCTCTTCTAGAGGCTTCTTCCATTTACCCCCGGGCTGCTCAGCGGGATATCCAAAGCTGATCAATGCTACGACTTTCCAATCGTCTGGAATATTCAAGAGACTCTTGACCTCGTCTTGCTTGAAGTCTCCTATCCAACATGAACCTATTCCTAACGCCCATGCTGCAATAACCATATTCTGTAGGGCGATGGTTGTGTCGACGGTTGACCATTTACGGCTATATGCGTCGCCGACGTATCTGCAACCCACTAGAGTAAAGGCGGAATCCCTGATGAAACTATTCCATCTCCCATGCGACAATTTCTCTTTGATCTGCTCGTCTGTTACGATGACAAAACGCCAAGGTTGCCTATTACCAGCAGAGGGAGCTTGCCTCCCCGCCTCAAGTATCTTCTTCATAACATCCTCTGGAATCTTCTTGTGCTCGTAGCTTCTGATGCTTCTTCGGCTCAATACCACATCAGCAAGAGACATAACATCCCAGCTTTTCGTTAAAGTCTTCATTCCGACAAACTGATCTATGCAGGCAAGATGCTTAAATTGCTTGGCAAAAGTTCGGATAGCGTCCGGTTGGCCTTTACTGAAAACATAAATAGGCAATCCTTGAAACATAGTGAACCTTGTGTTTTCATGATCTGGAGATGAGAGAAGCAAGTTGGCAAAGGTTGATCTTCCTCCCAAGTTGAGGTTTGATTTTCCCACGGGAATAGTACTCGTGTCTTGTCTTGCGAAAGATCACGATCGGCCTAACCTCATAGCCATAGGAGCGATATCCCATGCGTGCATAAACCCACCAATGCTAGGGATAGCGATTGGTCACATGAGATATACCCACAAAGTAATTTCACATTCAGATGGGTTCGTCGTAAACGTACCGTCTAGGAACCAAGCCGAGATAGTGGACTATTGTGGAAGCGTCTC
>CAZQDW010000184.1:0-4348 GCA_964592315.1 uncultured Candidatus Bathyarchaeia archaeon | reverse complement strand
GAGGAAGTCTACTACGCGCATCCCGTCGAAGATGTTGGCGCCAAGTAGAGTTCGCCCCAAGATAAGATGCTGCAAGAAGTGGACGTTACATATGTCCCTTCCGGGATATGGATTCTGATACGCGATCCTTTCTCCGAAGCTCCGCCAGTCCGGAGCAACCGTTACAAATCCGGCCTCCGCCATCTGCTCTGCGTAGTTGTAATTACTTCGCGTCATCTCTGATTTTCTTACGGGATCATTGAAGTGTACTCCAGCAACCAGGTCCTTTCCGTAAGGACCGTGGCCGTGAGCACATAGAATAGCTGGCTTTTTCTCTGCTTTCCCTCTTGGAATGAGTAGGTAAAGCGGGATCCAACAGTCGATCTCCGACTGGATTAGCCACTTCTCACGAATATAGTGATCCGTCTCTTCCGTTGAGAGAAGCTGAGGATCTAGCCCAGCCGGTTCCGGGGATTCTCCCAAGAGTTCTCTCACCTTGTTTTTCAAAACTTCCTTCCATACGACGAAATCGTCCTTGGCGGTCGATTGAAATGTCAGGGAAGGCCTTGTTCGCTCATATAGTTTCCTTATGAAATTGTCCGTGATTTGGGGGGCGTCAACCATGTCCACCATTTCTTAACACTCTCATATTTGAGGCTGTTTGGCTTACATATTCACCAGATCGACAGAGCTTAATATTTAACCTTCTCCCATTTGCGTGACTTCATTGATTTATAACCGGCGTCTATGATGACATCGCTTATGTAACCGTCTTCAAACGTTTCTCTGGGCGAGACTCCTTTCTTGACGCACTCAACAAAATGGCGCATTTCCTCATGGTATCCGTATGTCCTGGCTTCATCTACGCAGGGGATAACCCATCCCTTATCAGCTTCAGCTTTCTCTACCACGTAGCCTACGCTTTCCAAAGTGAAAACTCTAACGGGCGTGCCACGTGTGACATCGGTGAATATGGCGCCCTTAGAGCCGTAAACCTCGTTCCTCAAATCTAGGCCTCCGCGGGAAGACCAGCTAACTTCAGCTTGTCCCAACTGCCCTCCCTCAAACTTGACCAGAAGTAGGGCGTTGTCCTCGCACTTCACAGAATGGACCAGAGTATCCCCCCAAGCTAGCGCCTCGAGGACTTTTACATCTTTACCAACGAAATACCTAGAGGCGGCAACACAGTGGCAACCCATGTCGAGGAGAGCTCCTCCCCCTGAGAGAGAAGGGTCCCAGAACCAAGGAGAATGGGGACCATAGTGAGCTTCTCTAGATCTAACCCAGAAGATGTCGCCGATTCCGCCTCTGTCAATGACATCTTTCGCCTTGATAACAGCAGGGCTGAAAACCTCGGTCTCAGCGTACCCATTAAGTACTGCTGACTTCCTTGCAGCGTCCCACATTTCTTTTGCCTCTTGAAGATTTCGACCCAAGGGTTTGGTACATACCACGTTCTTGCCTGATTTACAGGCCAAAAGCGCTGCTTCCTTATGGACAAAGTTGGGCAGAGCTATCAAGACTAGATCAACTTCGGGTTTCTCCACCACCTCAACAATGTCCGTGGTCCATTCAGGAATCTCCCATTCTTTGGCAAAAGTCCTAGCGTGCTCTTCAGTGCGAGAATAGGCTATGAGGACCTTTTGATCAGACACATCTCTCAAACCGTTCATGTAGAAATTTGCCACAAAGCCAGTTCCGAGAAGTCCTATCCCGATCATGTTTCTTCCCAGAGAAGTATGGTGAATTTTTCTTTAAAAATCTTCATAAGGCCGCGACCCCAATCGATCGGGTAGAACGTTGTACATGAAAAAGTTTAATGTTCTCACACCGATTAGATACTCACATGTTATGACAGGTGGGAATTCATGCAGTCTCAGGTAAAGTTCGGTCTAAGGGTTCCAACTTTCCCAATAGATAGAGCTGACCAAAAAGAGTTTATGGACCAAGTTCTAAGATTCGTAGGAAGATCGGAGAAAAGTTTCCATTCTGCCTGGGTTGACGACCACTTTGTGCCTTGGGCAGAATTTGTTGACAAAACTGCCCCAACTTTAGAGAGCTTCACGGTGATCAGCTACCTTTCAGGCATATTCCAAAAATTGGTCTTCGGCAACATAGTTCTCTGCAACTCTTACAGGAACCCAGCATTACTTGCGAAGATGGGAGCGACCCTTCAAAATCTGACAAAAGGGCGTTTCATCTTAGGGATCGGAGCCGGTTGGAAAGAGGACGAATACATATCATACGGTTACGAGTTTCCTTCTCCAAAAGTTAGAATCGAACAACTTGAAGAAGGCGTTCAGATAATAAAGAGGATGTGGACTGAAGAGGAAGCTACCTTCACAGGCAGATACTTCAAGATTGATAAGGCCTATTGCTATCCGAAACCAGACCCGATTCCGCCGATAATGATAGGAGGCGGAGGCGAAAAGTTAACATTGAAGGTTGTTGCCCGCCACGCAGACTGGTGGAACATCCCAAACGTCTCACCTGAAGCTTATCACCAAAAGTTAAGGGTTCTGGAAGAACATTGCGAGAAAGAGGGTAGAGATCCGTCTGAAATCGTCAAAACGCTGGCAAACATAGTAGCCATAGCCGAAACTGAAGAGAAAGCCTTGGACATTGCCGATAGGAGTCCCTTCATCCAGAAAAGGAAAGGAGAGAATCACATAATCGGAAACTCTGACATGGTTTTAGAAAAACTTGTCGAATATACTAAATTGGGTGTTGAGTACTTTATTCTGAGGTTTGTGGATTTCCCAAAGGTGGAGGGGGCTGAGCTCTTCGCGGAGAAAGTCATCCCTCACCTTTACAACATCACGCTTTAGTGTGGAGGGCTAAGCAATGATTGTCGACGCGCACATGCATATCGAACACGAGGACCCTGATGTTATTTATGCCATGGAGAAAGAGGCGGGAGTGGACAACGCTGTGATATGGTCAATATGGAACCCATCTCGCGAATCCAACGATCTGACATTGCGGGCGTCGAAACGATATCCTGATTTCTTCATCCCCTTCGGGCATGTTAGACCTTCAGATCCCGACTGGAGAGACGAGCTCCGCCGAATAGCCGAAGTCTTGCAATGGAAGGGACTGAAACTTCACCTCGGTGAATTTGCAGATGACAAGATTCAAAGAATCTCGGACCTCTACGATCGTCATATTCAAGGTTTCAGAAGAGAACGCTTGGATGAAATCTTGGAGGCGGCTCAAGATTACGCCCTTATAACAGTCATTGATTGCGGCGGACGATATGACGTAATGGAGAGTATAGTGAAGGATTTCACAAATGCGCCGATAATCATTCCGCATCTGGGTTCAAACATTCAATATTTAAAGGCTTTCTGCGAGCTTACTAGACTGAGACATGTATTTCTGGACACTTCTTTCACTCACGTGTACAGGGCGATCATGTCTGCCACCTACTTGTGCGGAGCAGACAAACTAATCTGGGGGTCGGACGGTTACTGGATGCACCCGATCGTTGAATTAGCAAAAATAAAAGTCTTAAAGCTGCCAAAAGAGGATGAAGAGAAGATTCTTGGCGGAAATATTATGAGGCTTCTCGAAAGGTAAGCTAAAGCTGAATGACCACTATAGAATTCATCTCTTCCTCAATTCAACTAGTCGCTTTCCCTTCATAAGCGTGGAAACGTGTATCTTTCCAACAACTTCCATCCGCATCAACGTACTATTTAGGTCGTTGAAACCAATGTCTTTATATATCTCTTTCAAGGTTTCAAAGAGCTCAGCATCTGTCACCGACCCCTTCTTTTCAAGAATCTCAGCTATGGTCGTATGAAGCGGATGAATCTTCCATGTTCTGGTTGACATTTACCTTAGCTTCCATCACTACGCCACCAGAGGCGTAGGTTTCTGCAACTTTCGAACCTGGCTCATAAAACTCTTGTACCAATTCTCCATGTCGGGCGTTATGCTCGGCGGAACCCTCTCTATGGCCTTCTCAAAATCGCTGAAGCTAACCTCTTTAGCGTTGATATCTCTTCTCAAGGCATCGATTGCGGCCTCTCTGCAAACCGCAGATATGTCGGCGCCGGAGTATCCCTTCGTTATGCGAGCCAGCTCCTTCAAGCCCGCATCCTTCGATAGTGGCATACCCTTCGTATGAACCCTGAAGATTTCAAGCCTCGCAACCTCGTCAGGTTCGGGAACGTAGATCAAACGATCAAACCTGCCTGGCCTCAATACAGCCGGATCGACGATGTCAGGCCTATTTGTCGCGGCAATAACCACAATATCTTCCAATGCGAGTATTCCATCCATCTCTGTTAGAAGTTGGCTGATGACACGTTCACTGACGCCGCTGTCACCGTAACCCAGCCCCCTTCTTGGAACAAGAGAGTCA
>CAZQDW010000183.1:0-4362 GCA_964592315.1 uncultured Candidatus Bathyarchaeia archaeon | reverse complement strand
ATCACGCCGTTCAATATGCCTCCGAAAAAGAAGGGCACGAAAAACTCTAGGAGCCTTTGGGAGTAAAGGGTAATAGATCGGTCAAGGATTTCCGTGACTGAGAGCTCACGCAGAGGTTTCTCAAGATTCAAAGCTTCCACCTTAACTCAGCGAACCAATCGGGCACTAAGTTCTGGAATCACGTGAAACTTATAATAATTGGCAGTGAATAAGTCTTGTGAATAAGGGAGGCCTGTATCAGCCATCGGCGTCAACTTGAAGAATCTAGTCCCCAAGATAAACGTCGATCTTAGTGAACTGAGCGGAAAATCAATCGCGATCGACGCTTACAATGCTTTATACCAGTTCCTTGCTATAATTAGACAGCCCGATGGAACCCCCCTCAAGGATCATACGGGAAGAGTAACGAGCCACCTAAGCGGATTGTTCTATAGGACCTGCAACCTCCTTGAACTCGGGATCAAGCCTATCTATGTGTTCGATGGTATTCCACCAGTGCTCAAAGAGGTTGAGATAAGACGGAGAATGAAGGTCAAAGATGAAGCGATGAAGAAGTATGAGGAAGCGTTAAGCCAAGGAAGAATCGAGGAAGCTCGATCGTACGCCCAGATGACATCCCGCCTGAAAGATTACATGGCTGAGGACTCCAAACGCCTCTTAACGCTAATGGGTGTACCTTGGGTTCAAGCACCTTCTGAAGGGGAAGCACAAGCCGCATACCTAGTGAAGAGAATGCACGCGGACTACTGTGCCAGTCAAGATTATGACAGCCTACTTTTTGGCGCTCCAAGACTACTTCGAAACGTGACGATCTCGGGTAGAAGGAAGCTTCCCCGGAAGAAAGTTTACGTCGAGGTCGTCCCTGAAGTGATAGAACAGGAAAGAGTCTTGAAAGAGCTGGGTATCACCTACGAGCAGCTCATAGATTTGGGCATCTTGGTCGGCACAGACTTTAACCCGGAAGGTGTCAAGGGAATAGGTTCAAAGACTGCGCTCAGATTGATAAAAGAATATGGAAGCCTCGAGAAAGTTCTTCCAGAACTGAAGGAGGCTAGCTTTCCAGTTGAGCCGCAACGTATAAGAGAGATCTTTCTTCACCACAAAGTCACAGACAGCTATAAGATAGTTTGGAAGGAGCCAGATATTGATGAAGTCCAAGCCTTTCTATGTGGCGAGAGAGACTTCTCAAAGGAACGCGTCGCGAAGGCGCTCGAGAATGCCATTAAAGAACTGAAGAAAGCATCAACTAAGACGACCCTTGAGAGGTGGTTCTAGAATTCTTGGCTTACCTCTAACCCCTTGTTAGCAGGTGAGCAAACTCCGCTTCAAAAGTGATCAAACACGGTGATCCAGTATGACTCTTATTAAGCCACCAACACTTGAAGACCTCGTTAAGGTCTATGGCAGCCTCAAAGCTGCCGTTGAACACCTTATCAAGTCAGGTTTCACGCTTGAAGAAATTGAACGGAGAGTCGGCATACCTTACTATCTGATGCGCTTATTCATGGCTGATTTCCAACCAAAGGACCCCGCTTTATTCATAAATATCGCGAAGTTATACGATCGCTTAGCTCTCCTCAGAGGGAAGAAAGGAAAAGAAACCGAACTGAGAGCATTCTTTTCGAGTAAGGAACTGAACCCCGAAACAAAAGTACGCCTCGCCCTGGGAAAGGTCACCGACGAGAATCTAAGGGTTGGCGGAGGAATCGTAGAAAGGGCTATCTGCCTTGCGACCGGAGCTTCGCTTCAGAGGATAAGAAATCTACTGATCGATTACGGAGAGCATGGGGAGGCGGCACTTCTATTATCGTCACCCAAACAGCCGAAGCTGACTATTGAAGAGGTATACGAGGCTATCAAAATCTTGCCGAGGCTTGAAAGGACAGAAGACCGGATACTTCACATATCAAGCTTGTTAAAGTATGCCACTCCAGAGGAAGCCAAGTATATCATCCGCCTCATACTTGGAGACTTGAAACTGGGGTACTACGAGAGAACGGTGATCTCCGCAGCGTCAAAGGCATATAGTGTACCGTTCGCAATAGTTGAAAGAGTCGGTCACATACTAGGGGTTGTAGACGGCTTGAATCTTGCTTCAAAGAGCCGAGATGCCCTCTTAGACTTGAGAATCCGTCCAGGGCAGTTCATAAAACCGCAACTGGCCCACATTTATGAGCCAGATAAAGTGGTCTATCCTGCTCGTTCGGAGCTGAAGTACGACGGCAGCCGGCTTCAGATGCATAAGTGGGGGTCGCGAATTGGGCTCTTCTCAAGAAGAGGAATTGAAAAGTCTCAAACTCTACCAGAGGTTGTTAGAATTGCTGAGGGATTCAAGGCTCAAAGCTGCATTATCGACTCTGAGGTGGTGGCGATTGATGATGAAGGGAGGTTTCTGCCCTTCCAGTATCTTCTTGAGCGCACAGTTCCCAGAGAACTCTCAGAGGAGAATCTGGCCGCAAGAAGAGAAAATGTCAAACTGACAACTAAGGCATTCGATATTCTATATTTAAATGGCGTTATCCTTATGGATGTGCCCCTTTCTGAGAGGATGAAGCACCTCCAACAGGTTGTACCACCCGAGTACTTAGCCGAGGGAAAAGACTGCAAGGACGCGGTGGACCTGATGAAGTTCTATGAGGAAGTTCTCGAAAAAGGCCTTGAGGGCATAATCGTGAAGGATGCCAGATCGTCTTATGAGCCTGGGAAGAGAACCTACACTTGGCTTAAGATCAAACCTGAAAGGGATACGATCGACTGCACGATTGTTAAGGCTTTATACGGTAAGGGTAGGCGAGCCGGATTCTACTCTTCTTTTCTACTGGCTGTCCGGGATTCAAAGGAAAGAAAGCTCTATACAATAGGGAAAGTCTCAAATCTAACTGAAGATGTCATGGCGACTCTCGAAAACTTGTTAGAAGAGACGAAGATAGGTGTGGACGAGGAAGGTATCTTCGTCAAACCAGCAATCGTCGCAGAAGTAACCTACCAAGAGATCCAGGAGACAGATGAGTACACAAGCGGATACGCGTTGAGGATCCCAAAGCTGATACGATTTCGAAGGGACAAGACAATCGAGGAGATCGACGACCTGGAGAAACTGAGAAAATTGCATAAGCTGCAATATGAACGTTTTGTCTCCGTAGGGGATTGAAAGGAATAGTAGGCGCGAAAAATCATCTTGCTGTCGAAGAAAACTCTGCTCTGAAAAGGCGGTCTAGCCAAGTGCATTGACTAGTCCTGACGCAAATTTCCTATTCCTCTAAATAGGTTTGGTCTTTATCTTGGTCGCAGATACCCTATTCTCTTCCCGATTCGGCTAAGTTCTTCTTCATATCCTCTGATCTTCCTTTCAATCTCCTCCTTCTCAGATTCCAGTTCTCTCCTTAAACGAGAAATCGTGCTGAGCCTAATATCCATCCTACTATATTGATAGGGGTCTCTGCATCCACGCATCTCTTCAACCAGTTTCTTCTCCTCTTCGAGGACGGACGAATACTTCTCATCTGTATTCCTCTTCTGATCTTGCAGTCGCTCGAGCTCTTCCCGAGTCTTTCTATACTCTTCCTTCAGTCTCTCAAGAGGCAGCAATGAAGACACAAGCAAATCAATTTTCCATTATGTTAATAAGTGTAACGCATTTTCAAGTGAATTGATCCGATAATTCCTAGATTGCTTATCTCGCAGCGATTGGCAAGAACCATTAAGGGATTAGGTAGCCTCCGCGCCTAAGCGAAGAAAAAACATCGTACTGTGCTTGAACACCGGATGTCGAGTACACCTGCTTCTCCCGTAATCCTAAAGCTATCTCAACAAATTCTGGGATAACTAAAGAGATCATTTGTGATGAAGGTTTCCCCCATTTTATTTCTGGACAGAACGGATCGACATAGAGGAAGAATCGTCTCCCCTTGTAATTGAATGCTGCTTCCTGAGCTCTTCCATATCTGGGACTGTTAGAAACCTTGAAGGGCCACAGCTTGCAGGCTGTAGGCTTTGTTTGTTGCAGTCCGCAGAACCATTTGCCAAGATAGTTGCATAGGAACTTACATGTTCCGTTGCTATTCTTTCCAACATAGAACCTGTCGAGTCCCGCTCTCGTGACTCCCACCCCGTAGCTTCGAACTAGATTTAGCCACTCGTCAAATCTAAGAACAACATCGAACTCTTTGCAGCATAATCCGCAATTGCTGCAGTACCAAGAGTTTATGTAGCTCCAAGGGACGGGAACCAATGGTCGATCCTCACATTGCCGAGCCGGTTCATCTAATTTTGAGAAATATTTCCTTATTTAAATAAATATCTCCAGTGGGTTCTGTTAACTCTTCGGGACTTATAGGTTTTTAGCTGAAAACGTTAACTATC
>CAZQDW010000182.1:0-4380 GCA_964592315.1 uncultured Candidatus Bathyarchaeia archaeon | reverse complement strand
AGCAGAGCATCTCAACGATAACGGGCTTTCCATCCTCGCCTCTCCTAATCGCTTCTCGTCTGACTCTGACCATCGGGCAGAACCTAATACATTCTAAGCTACACTTGTCAGACCTGCACTTCTCCCGATCTATGACAGCGATCCGCATGCCAACACACCAAACGCCCTATTCGATCAACCAAAATAGTAAAAAGGTTCCTATTAAGCAGGAGATTAGCTAAGACGATTTTGTATCAGTTTCCTAAGGTCCGGAATGAATTTATCGAACATCTTTACTTTATCGCTTTCTTCAACAATTATTTCACTCATGACATATGTTCCATCAGTATCAACTTCGCAGATCGCTCTTCCTTTTTTAGCGGGATTTTTAATCAAAAGGGTTCGATCCTCATCTGGAGTGACGAAAAATACCCTTATGTGTCTAGTTACGTCGTCATCAGACAACTTAATTTTCCAGTATCCTGTTTGAGCTATCCTCTCACGTAAAGTGGTCTTACCAGAAATGACCGCTATAACCTTACAAGTTTCAGGTTCGTAAATAATGAGATCTACATCTGGAAGATGTGCTCCAAATTCCCCATAGTCAACTAATAAATTCCGTTTCACTTTATTTAGTTCAGGGGATAGATTCTTAGCCAAGGTTCTTTCAAGAGTGTTGCCATTTACAATTGTTAATCCTAGGCTTTCAACTTCCTCTCTGATTATATATAAAACTAGCTTCTCGTAGTTTTTCCCCTTAAACCCTTTCCAAGATTGTTCATGATCACCGCGAGGAGTCGGTTTTCTTTTCCAATCTTTATAATGAATTTCCTTAGCTTCCCCCAGCAACTCAGATATGTGCCGAAGAGCATCGGTACCATATATTTTTCTCTTTTCTTCGTATAGATTGATCAAATCTTTAATGTTCATGCCTCATCCTCTCTTATAATGTGTCCATTCGGTTTTCCGAGACTTGAGAGAAGACTCCTTTCTAGAAGATTTTTTCATTATAATTAGGTATTTGAATCCACGTAAATAGAAATTGAATCTTCTCGCACGGTTATACCAAGAGCCTGTGTGAGAGGCTTGTCCCCGTCGAGCAACGCAGATGACATCCATTGGTTCAAAGTATTTACATAAACGCTCATATATTTCAAAGCCAACGGGAGTGAACTTCTTCTTGACCCATTGATCACCAATTAACCATCCCAAAATTTTTCCTTCTTTTAATATTCGACACGATTCCTTCATCACTTTTTCGAGTTCGTCATAGAACTGCTCGGTTTCGCTAGAGATCTTACCTATGTCGTCTGGATGATCGTTATACCTTACGTTATCTCCGTAGGGAGAATCGATGAAAACCATATCTACTGAATCATCTTCGAGAGGTATCTTTCTGGCGTCATTTTGAATTATGTCTGGACGCACGGGAGATATATCGTATCCTATTACTCTTCTTTTTTCTTCTCTACAAACATCGATTGTTGTTCCACTTCCACACATCGGGTCTACAACCAGATCGCCGGGATCGGTGTACCTCCATATGAGGTTGTAGATTACTAAAGCAGGTGTAACCCCTGGATACTTGTTATCTCCTTTTGGGGTTAGACCATAGCTTTGTTTTGGGAAGTCCCAAAAATTTGTTGCTTCAATGAGAGGGATCTCCTCTTCTATATCCATCTCATTAATCCTTTCCTTGATTCTCTTCTTTTGTTCCAATATCAAACGAAATGATTCCTTTTCCTTGATCCTAGACTTTGTATCTAGCAGACTAGGATTAGGTGCAAGGAGATCCAAAAGGGCAATCAGTTTCTTTCCATATAACGTGGTATTTCTTTTTATCTTAAACTTGTTTAGCAGTTGTTGAGCCTTGTCTATCCTTATCTTCTCACCAAGAAGTTCAATCTTCACCTGATACGGATATTTTCCCTTCCACGCTTCTGATTCAATATTTAAACCACCATCTGAAACAGCTTTGAAAACGCCGTATAGGCAATTTGAATCCAAATTATTGAGAAATAGGAGGTCTTCTTCTCTAATTCTCATAACTATAGGTCCATAGACTTTTTCTGTTCCAAACAGTAACCTGTCGAGGCATTCCTTCTCACTTTTGTTAGTACATGCAAAAACAAAGCCGCGAATCGGTCTCTCCTTGTTCACCTTATTCATCGATTTTCTCCTAATAGACTAACCAAATCCTACCTATTATTTCTTTTCGATATTTTTCTAAAAACGATTTTACCTCACCTAGCCCATTTTATAGATCCTTAGAACTTGTCTGCCTGTTAAAAGTCTCGCTCAGAGCGTGGATATACCTTTTCCACTCCAAGTTTTTAAGAATGTATTGAGAGATAGTCTTGATGCCAAGACTTGTAGTAGTCACCGGATTTAAGAAGTCTGGAAAGACCAGCCTCATCGAGGCGTTGACAGGTGAACTGAGAAGACGGGGACATAGAGTCGGCGTCATAAAGCATACTGTACGTCCTTACCCTATAGACACGCCTGGAAAGGATACATGGCGGTACAGAGCGGCGGGCGCTCAAGCCTCAGTCCTATTGACGCAGGGAGAATCAGCCATCTTTCTCCAACTCCCTTTGGAACTGAACGAGGTGATCCGTCTTCTTGGCACCCTCGACCTGGTTCTGCTAGAGGGCTTCAAGGAGCTGGATAGGGCACCGAGGATAGTCGTGGCTGAGACCCTGCAAGAATTTGAGGAACTTGAAAAGGGTCTAGAGATCGTAGTCACAGGAAAGATCGCTGGAAGCCTTCGGAAGGAGTTGGGAGTCCCCGTCCTGGGTTCAAACGCCATCAGTGTTTTAGCAGACCTTGTAGAGAAAAAATCCATGCCTTTATTGCCAGGACTGAACTGTGCAAGATGCGGCTATTCCTCCTGCAAGGAACTCGCAAGAGCTGTGCTGAACGGCGAAGCTGAGGCGACGAAATGTGTCAACCTGCTCTCGGAGGAGACTCGTGTCTTCGTGGATGGGGCGCCCCTTGTCGTCAACCCCTTCGTGGGCAAGGTCATCAAAAACGTAGTTATGGGCATCATCTCTACCTTGAAGGGAGTAGAGTCTCCGAGGTCTGTTGAAGTAAGATTCATAGTTGAGAAGGAATCCTCAGAAGGAGGAGAACAGCCTTGAAAGAAGTTACACTGGAAGTCTGCGTGGACAGCAACGAAGCTGCTGCAGCAGGAAACATCGTGAACGATCTGCGGTTCTTAGGATGCATGGTGAAGACCACAAACCTCCCGGACTGCGATTATGTCGTCTCAGACCGATGTGGGATCGAAAGAAAGGAGGTTAAAGACTTCGCTGTCTCCCTCATGGATGGAAGACTCTTCGAGCAAGCAAAGAGACTCGGTGAGAACTATGAGAAGCCCCTCCTTATTCTACAGGGGCTTCTCCCAACGCTCTCCCGGTTCACGAGGATCTCATCTAATTCTCTATGGGGCGCCCTCTCAAGCCTCGCCCTAGATTTCGGAATTGCTGTCATACCCACCCCTGACGCACAGGCTACAGCGCAGCTCATATATCGCCTCGCCTACCACGAACAAGCAAAAGAGAAAAGACCCATACAGTTGAGAAGAAAGAAGAGGAAAGCATCACTACAGGAAGAGCAACTCTATTTCCTCTGCGGCATACCTAACATAGGAAGAAGCTTCGCAGAAAACCTCCTAAACCAATTTCAGACCCCCATACAGGTCATCAAAGAACTCGCAGACTCAGAAATCCACATCTCAAAGACAGGAAAAACAAAACGCCTCCTCGGACCCCTAAGCGAAATAAAAGGCATAGGACCCTCCACAGCAGAAAAAGCAAAAAAGATACTGAACACACCCTACCAAGAATACGAAAAACCCTAAACCAGCACACACCCAAATCTTTTAATTTCATCCCTTCAGTCAATTCTTAGGGGCCCGTAGCCGAGTTTGGACAAGGCACCGGCCTCCGGACCATCAAATACAGGGAGAAAGCCGGAGAACGTGGGTTCAAGTCCCTCCGGGCCCGCTATGTAGTGAAGGTGGAACGCCGTGTCAAACCCGATCGGAGAGCTGAGGCAAGAGTGTAGATATCTCCTTTTGGATGCTCTGGATAAAGCCTTTCCGGGCATCAAGAACCCCCAGTTGACCTTGTCTTTTCCGCCGAGTCCAGAACTTGGGGACCTGTCGTCTTCAGTCTGTTTTCAGCTTTCAAAGGAGTTAAAGAAGAGTCCCAAGGAGCTGGCGAAGACTCTTGTCTTGTCCCTAGACTGTGCGCCCTCAAAGCTCTTGAACTCTGTCAGAGCTGTTGAGGGGTATGTTAACTTCTATGTCGACCTTGCGAAGTTTGCTGAGTTGACTCTTGAGAGTGTGGAGAAGGATGAAGAGTATGGGTTTCTCAAGACTGAGACGCCGATGAAGAC
>CAZQDW010000181.1:0-4404 GCA_964592315.1 uncultured Candidatus Bathyarchaeia archaeon | reverse complement strand
GGTGGATGCTTAAAGGCGTATGAAGATATGCTGATGAGTGGACCGCTAATCCCTCTGTCGAGTGCGAGTCCTACAGCCCTTATGACATCGATGACTACGCCGGCGCTGTTCGGTGAATCTTCAACCTCCAACTTGGCCGTCACCGTAACGGGCCGATTGCCAAACTTCCTCCCTTTAAGGTATATGTAACATATCTTCTGATCGCCCAGAAAAGGTACATAGTCTGAAGGGCCTATTCTCGTGGGAACTGGATACGAGACCAGGCTTGTAACCGCTTTTGTTTTGCTGATTCTTTTTGTCCTCAGTCTTTCCTCGGATGTCATATTCTGGAAGTCCGTATCTCCTCCTAGATTCAACTGATATGTCTCATCGATCACGATACCTCGGTCGACACAGAGCTGAACTATGTTGCGATGCAGAATGGTCGCACCCAACTGGCTTTTGATATCATCACCAGCTACAGGCAGCCCGTTATCTTCAAACTTCCTGCCCCAATCCTCGTCCGAGGCTATGAACTCAGGTATGCAATTCACAAACGCGCAATCGGCATCAAGCGCGGCTTGAGCGTAGTAACGCGTCGCATTATAGCTTCCAACGGGAAGGTAGCTGATCAGCATATCAGCCTCAGATTCTCTGAGTCCTCCAGCAACGTCAACGGATTTCTCCTTGTTCGGGTCGTAGATGTTGAACGGTTCAGCCATATAAGGTGCAACTCCATCAAGGATCGGACCGGGCAGAACTCTGACACCCAGCTGGGGCACCTCAGCGAACTTAGCACATACGTTTGGGCTCGTGAAAATTGCCCCACTCAAGTCTTTACCGATTTTCGCCTTGTTCACATCGAAGGCTGCAACAAATTCTATATCGCGCACATGATACCCTCCGAAATTCACATGCATTAGTCCCGGAACCTTTTCCTCCTCTGCATCTCCGTAATATTGGACTCCCTGGATTAGAGCTGAGGCGCAGTTTCCGACGCCGGCTATTGCCACCTTTATCTTGCACATCTCCCGCCACCAACATGTGCGATTGCCTATTAGTAGGGTTTCTGCCCATTTATGCATTTATCTCTTTCCCGGCGTCAAGATTGGCTAGTCTGAAGAAAAAAGAAATAAGGATGTCGCTGTAATCTATAAGGTTGAGGGTTACCGAGGTGAACGATGTGAGTGTTCGTTACGATCCCTTCAGAGAGATTACCATAATGGATTATGTTAGATTCTCAACGGTTGAGGACCTTGTTAGATTCGTGAATGTCACAGCCGGTGGTAAGCCTGCTGGTCTGTATTGGGCTAACGGTGTCGCTTTCATCTATTATCCCTTGGCGCCAACCGATGTTGTTGCAAAGTCCATTGTTGAAGAAAAGAAAGCCTATTGGCCTTTTGTTGGTTTTGCGATTATGCCTCAATATCAACCCACAATTGAAACCAGGGAGAAGATAATCTCGCCTATAATCGACATGTCTGGAAGCCTCGTTTTCCAAAAAGTGGCTGAGTGGCTCAAAGGGCAAAAGTGACATGATTTGAGTGACAGCCCTACTTGAGATAGAAACTCTTCAAGTTCTCTAATGCCTGCAGATAACGTTTGAAAATGCTTTCATAAGGATCTCGATTAACACTCGGGTCAAAGCGTCTCTCTTCGAAGCAGATATTCTTCTGGGCTTCCATCAAGGAGCCGTATCGATCTATGCCAACAAAGGCCGTCAAGGCTGCCCCCAGGGCTGTGGCCTCTTTCTGCGCAGTAACTGCTATGGGAAGGTTTGTGGCATCAGCTCGTATCTGATTCCAAAGATCGTTTTTGGAACCGCCGCCAACAACACGAATTCCTCCAACATGAAATTCGGTTGCCTCAGTCAATATTCTCAGTGCGTCTCTCAGTTGAAAGGATAAACCTTCTAGTGCCGCACGATGAATATCGCCACGAGAAGTCCGTAGTGTTAGGCCGAGAATCGTGCCGAGAGCGCCGAACTTCTTGGTCGGTCCACTTTCACGGACAAAGCTGGGAATAAACGTCAACCCGTCAGCGCCTGGTCGCACCCTCTGAGCCTCAAGAATCATCTTGGAGTATTCACTGGCGTTCAACTCGGCGAAGAGTTTCTCTCGAACCCATTCCAAGACCGCCGATCCAATCATCAAGAGCTGAGGGTTCCAAAAGCCCGGTTGAGCATCAGCCTCTATGATCAATCCCTCTTCGAACCCAACAGAATTCGGCTTGAAGAAATTGGATCTGACGCTGAGAATCTCCCATGTTCCACTCGATAGTATAGCCTCATCGGGCTTGGCTCCTGAACCGACTAGGGCGAACTGGGTGTCATGCCCACCGACAACCACGGGAACATTTGCAGGTATGTTACATGTTTTCCCAGCTTCGTCGGTAACGTAGCCGATTATTTCACCGGCTTCGTACCATTCTGGGAAGAAACCCCGGTCCAATCCAGCGAGATCCAGTAGTGACTCTGACCAATCTCTATGCGCTAGGTTCATAGCCATCATGGTTGAGGCGCTTGTTGGGTCGATGTGAAACTTCCTCGTCAATTTATGCACGAGCAGCCCTGGCATCATCAACCAAGTGTAAGCCTCGTCCAAAGCTTTTGGCACGTTTTCTCTAAGCCAGATCAGCTTTAGAAGCGTATTAAACGAGATGATCTGGTAGCCAGTAACTTGGAAGATCTCCCAAGCTGACAATCTTTTCACTACTTCCTTAGCGGCCTTCTGAGTTCTAGGGCATTGCCAAGAGATCGGCGGGTAAGTCAGGCTTCCATCTCGTCTAACCGGAGCTCCATCTGCTCCCCACGTGGTCACGATCACCGCCTTGATGTTTTCAGGGCCAACCGATGTCGATGTTTCTCGGGCTACCTCAGATAGTTTTCGCCAAATCTCATCTAGGTCCCAGATTAGCCATCCAGGTTCTCCATTAGGTTGAGGGTGAGATCGGTTAGGGCGGCTAGATTGCGCAAGGGTTCTGCCAGCTGAATCAATGGCTACAGCCCTTAGGTTTGTCGATCCGCAATCCAGAACTAAGACAAACTCTTGCTGCATTCGATGACCTTCTTTGTCAGTTGAAAGCCTATCAAGAGACATCTTTCTAACAGTATGTTTCGCCGTGCAAGATAAATGGTTGCTTGTTCAATTTAATAGAAGTTCCGTTCTTGACCGCAATTCTTTTAATCCATTTCGGCTCAATTAAAAGAGGTGATTGTTGTGCGAACCACGCCGATCGGTATTGTTATGCTTAATGACGAGCGAGAATGGGTTTACAAGCAGAATAGCCGCGAATGCATGGAGGTTGTTCAGAAGTGGGCTGACATAATCCGGAAAGGCGTAAGAAACATCGATGGCACCTCACCAGAGGTCGTCACAGGATCAGAGACCATAACCTCTGCCCGAGTCGCCCAGAAGGTCGGTCAGGAACTCTCAAGTGCAAACTGCAAACAGATCATCCTCTGCTACTATGTGTGGAATTTCCCATTCTTTGTATGGCCCTTCATAAATAGTGTGGGTCGAGACAAGCCGATACTTTGCCTCTCAAATAACAGCGGCAAGTTCCCTGGGAACGTTGGGCTGCTCGCAACCGATGGAGCTTTACGGCAGGCAGGCGTTAGAACTCACCGCATCGTAGGCGATATGGAGGATCCCGGTGTGCAAGCCAGAGTATTCGATTGGGTTCGTGCAGCCCAAGCATACACCATCATGCGGAACGAAGTCTACGGCATGTATGGCGGCCACTCGATGGGGATGGAGACCGGATACTTCCACCTTGTTCCAACCGTTAAGATGCTGGGCACAACGGTCGGCCAGATCGATCAGCTTTGGCTCGTGAAGAAGATGGAGGAAGTCGACGAGAAAGAGGTAGAGAAAGGACTTGAATGGTTTGAAGGTCTCATGGGCGACCGTCTAAGATACGACGGAAAGATGTTGACCCGTCAGACGTTGAAGACTCAGATCCGCTTATACTTGGCCATGAAGATGGTCAACGAGGAGAAGGGCTTCGACTTCTGCGGCTTAAAGGGGCAACGGGAACTGACGGAATATGTATGCTTAGCTGATGTTGCTGAGATGCTTATGAACGACCCATATGACTGGAACGGTCGGAAGGAGCCTACTGTTTGCGCTACAGAAGCTGACTCGCTGGCAGCTGTAACGATGCAGCTTCTGAAATATGTTAGCGGCGGTCTTCCGACACTCTTCATGGATGTTCGACTATACCATCCGGATAAAGATTTGTGGGACTTCTGCAACTCGGGAAACCACGCCAGCTGGTATGCTTCAAGAAGCATGAATCCAGAGGAGAACTTTAAGAAGGTTACGTTCCACCCGGCTTTGGAATACTACTTTAAGGCCGGCGGCGCATCGGTTGAATTCGATGCGGCTCCTGGCGAGATAACATTTGCTCGGCTGGGTTTGTGGG
>CAZQDW010000180.1:0-4419 GCA_964592315.1 uncultured Candidatus Bathyarchaeia archaeon | reverse complement strand
CTCATGATCCGTCTCATTATCCTCTCTTCTGCATCAATGTCTATCAACCGCTTATGAATACGCATCTCCCACTTGTCCCAAGTAGCCGTACCCTCCCCGCAAGGCGTCTTCCGAACTGGCACGCGCAGCCTCTTTGTAGGAAGCGGTTTAGGCCCCACCATCTTGACGCCAGACTTCTCTGAAATCGTCTTCAGTTCTTTGCATACTTCTTCCAGTTTCCTGTAGTCGGTACTTGTCAACCTTATTCTGGCTTTTCTAACCATCCCGATCACGCTAGATTAAGGGTCTTATCCCCCCACATAGTTATAAATACATTTCGGTTGACGGATGATTTGGCGAAAACAGCTCACAGCGATTGCGGCGATCCATCTGGACATTTCGTATTTACAGCTTAGCGAAACTAGAACAGCCTTTCCCTGTTAGGGCCCTTCGACTGCCACGAATATCTTCTCAAAGTTTTGGAGGCCCCATAACCACAAGCCGAGCATCTTTTTTCCTTGACATTATATGATCGTCTTCCACATCTTCTGCATCGTATGTGAACAGTCTTTCCCCTTCGCTTTCCAAAGGACGGAGTTCCCTTCCCCACACTTTCACCTCGGAGGCGGGGAGATCACGACGACATTATCCCCCCTGACTATTATCAGTCCCAACTTCTTTATATCGTCAGCATCTGTCAGGTCCTCTGCTTCATCAAGAACGAGGTTAAGGTGCTGGTCGAATCCCTGCAGTCTTCCCCGCAGACTCTTTCCACCCCTCAGTCTGATTAAAACAGTCTTTCCGAGGCTATTTTCCAGAATTTGTGTCGCCATTTTTGGCATCCCCTAGTTACGAATCTTCCAATTACTCTTAAGGAGGAATAGAAATTTATATGTCTTGCGTCGAAATGTAAATATATGCGTAATTCTTTAAAGCGGCACCTCCTCAAAGAAAGCGAGATAAAAAGGGCTGTAGACGAGTTTCGAGAAAGGCTTAATGTCGATCTTGAAGATTTGTTCGGGTCTAAGCCTCGGATCGAATTGGTTGAGACGCAACAGATTAAGATCTTTATCCATAACAAGGTACCATTTTCAGCAGAAATTGGGGATAACCTTTTTCCCACACTATTGTTCGAAGAAACGCTTCCTTTGCTTCCGAGAATCGTGATCGACATGCGTGCGATACCACATGTGTGCAACGGGGCTGACATTATGGCTCCAGGTGTAGTTAGAATTGATGGAGAATTCGGTGAGAATGCCTTCGTATTGGTTGTAGACGAGTGGCATGGAAAGCCCTTAGCGATAGGCCAGGCGTTACTTGATTCAAAAATCATGAATGCGGCTAAGCGAGGAAAGGTTGTGAAAAACCTGCATTACGTAGGAGACGAGGTTTGGAACCTGACTAGGAGGCTTGTCGCTTAAGAACGAAAAGGTTAAGACCTATGAGCTCTATAAATAATTATGAAAGGTGTCACGTTTGCAGAATACTAACTTAGGCAGAACGGTTGAGAAGATACTGGGCAGAGTCAAGAAAGAAAAGAGAGAGCGGGTCTCTGAAGAGGTACCTTCAGGCACGATCACGCCTCCCAGCTCAACCCCGCCAAGCACATCACAGAAGGTCTACCTGAAGGCTTTCCCTTTAAAGTCCATTCAAGATGTTGAGCTTATCAAGAAGGAAGTTAGCTCCGGCAACATCGTCATCTCAAGGGTCGGCCCGTTAGCAAAAAAGAGCGTAGACGACGTTAAACTTGCCGTGAGCGAGTTATGCGAGTTTGCCGAATCGATAGGTGGCGACATAGCCCGTCTGGGTGAAGAGCGTATCGTAATAACTCCTTCATTTGTCAAGATATGGCGGGAAAAAGCGGGTACGTTCGAGACCGATTCTACCGTAGCCTAATCGATTCTAAAACATTCGGCACCCTTACATTGGTCCTATATCTTTTGAGAAAGACATCTTCTATGCTTCTGCACTTCTCTTTCTCCCCGTGCAGCACAATTAGATTCTCAAGATTTGGTGAAACCTTTCGAATGTAGCTTATTATCTGTTTTCTGTCTGAATGTCCAGAGAACCCCTCAATAGCTTCGACGTTCAAATCGATTTTGATAACCTCAATCTTTCCATCACTATTCATGACCGGGACTTCTGTGATCCCCTTCTGTACTCGACGTCCCAAAGTTCCATCAATCTGATAACTTACAAATATTATCGTGTTGCGTTTGTCAGAGGCTAGGCCCCTAAAGTAGTCTATAATAGGTCCTCCCTCAAGCATACCTGACGTAGCAATAATGATGCATTCTTCGCCACTTATGATGTCCTCTCTGGCACTTGGATGTTCCACCATAGTAAAGTAGTCAGACTGGAACGGGTTGATTCCTTCGTGCAAGATGCTATCCCTCACCTCCCTCGAAAGATACTCAGGATAAGCCGTATGAATCGCCGTGGCATCGGAGATCATCCCATCGATAAAGACAGGAGCTTCCTTTAGCAGACCACGCTTCATATATCTGTCAAGGAGTAGCATGATCTCCTGGGCTCTCCCGACCGCAGGAACTGGAATTAAGACCTTACCTCCTCTCTCGAAAGTCTTGTTTATTACAGAAACTGTCTTCTCTTCCGCTTCGGTTCTGGAGGGCATTATGTCTGTTGGCCCGCCATAGGTGCTCTCAGTTATTATCGTTTCAACTCTCGGGAACTCTGTGGCTGCGGCTTCTAGAAGCATAGTATTCGCATACTTGTAGTCGCCTGTATAGACTATGTTATGCAGGCCTTCTCCAATGTGCAGATGAACTATGGAAGAGCCGAGAATGTGACCGGCGTTATGAAATGTTAGACGTATGTCTGGCGCTATATCAGTAACAACACCGTACCGCAGTGGAATCGCATGTAATACGCACTCTCTTATGTCTCTTTGATCATAGGGGAGAGCCAACCCTTGTCTAGAGAGAACATCAAGATAATCGAGTTGAAGTAAAGTCATGAGGCTCAAAGTTGGGGCAGAACAGTATACCGGCCCGTCATATCCGTATTTGTAAAGAAAGGGGATAAATCCACAGTGGTCTAGATGAGCGTGGCTTATCACAACCGCGTCTAGGTTGTCCAAGTCGAACTGAGGTACGTCAAATCGCGGAGCCGCCTCAAACGTGCTACCTGAACCTGGATTGATGCCGCAATCTAACAAAACCTGACTTTCTCTTGTTTGAAGAAGAATCGCTGAACGGCCAACCTCTTGTGCCCCTCCTAAGGGTGTGATGCGGATATCGCCGATTCCATAAACCATGGGACGAAATATTCTTTCGCCAACTATCCTAAGGATTCTTTCTCTTTCCTTGCTTTCGGTGTGCAGGAAATGCATCACGTGCGCCATTATTTTTGAGGGTATGGGCGGACTCCTCACAATTCTGGGTCTCCAACGTGTCCTCTGTACTATCTCTTGCAAGATCACGCCGCTCTTTCCGATAGCGAGTCCTGGTTTCTTTGCCTCTATAACGACCTCTCCTAGGCTAGGGTCAAAGTTTACATTCGTGATCTCTGCATTCCGGGGAACTACCTCATTTATTATCTTTTCAGCCTCTTTCTCTGACAATCTGACAGAAGGGTCTGAACGAACCACGATCCTTTTTCTGATGATGTTAACTATGTCAGCAACGATGTGGCTTTGTTCGATCAGGATCTCGGGCCTTTTTGTGTAGATGGCTAAGGACGGTCCCTCATACTCGATTCGTGTGATTTCTGCCTCCTTGGGGATGTATTCCAATATAGTCCGTCTCATCTCTACTTTATCAATGGAAGACACTTCTTTCCTGCACCTCCACAATTTTCATGGGCAGCTTGATAACCTAGAGGATTTTCTTCTTTTCTTCATCACCCAATTCTCGGTATCCTTTCTGATCTACTATGGATACGTCGAAGCTGTCTCCGCTTGCAGCGTCTCTTCTCATGGCGGAGATGACAGACTGGACGACTGTAGGTAAAGCCTCACTTACCGACATGTCTTCTCTATACTTATCTTCAAGAACGCCGTAGGCTATGGGAGAACCTGAACCCGTCGCGACGCATTTCTCCTCTGTTAGACCGCCAAAGGGATCCAAAGCATAGATACGGGGGCCAGAATCGTCTAAACCTCCAACAAGGATCTGCGCCACCATGGGAGCAAGTCGGGCGGAGAAGAAGAGGTTCGCGATGAGACGGGCTGCCGATTTCACGGGCATAGGACGCTTGTTCTCTAAGCGATATAGCCTCGTGTTGGCTTTGAGTATCTCGACAGTCTGTTGGGCGTCTGCAACATTGCCAGATATGGTCATAGCCAGATGGTCATCAATTTTGTAGACTTTTTTCCCTTTCTTATGAGCGATGAAAGATCCCATAGTCACACGGGTATCAGAGGCCAAGATAATGCCGTCTTTACTTACAACTCCTACTGTTGTCGTTCCTCTATAGGTG
>CAZQDW010000179.1:0-4444 GCA_964592315.1 uncultured Candidatus Bathyarchaeia archaeon | reverse complement strand
CTATTATACCTTGAATCCTTTATTCAGTATTCGCCAAACCTAGAATATAAACACCATGATAAGAGCATATCTAGTATGACATCGAGCCAAAGACTATATCAGCAAAGAATTATATCTTGAAAGAAGAAAGTCGTTATGAAAGATAGATAAAACTCAGTTGCCCCTTCTAGATGTTAAGGCGGGAGAAAATTGATAAAAGATAGATTCGAGTTGGCTATTTTAACGCTGGCTTGTGTAGTCATCGCCTTTATGCTTGTTTCCATTTTCTATCTTTATGTTGCCGTTGGAGAGAATTGGAGTCTCGTCGGAAGCGCCCTCTTTGAGAGTCGAGTGCTCGGTGCAATAACAATCAGCATCTCCTCAGCCTTGATTGTAGGAGCCTTAGCTGTCGCCGCCGCAATTCCGAGTGCTTATCTCCTGACCTACAGAAACTTCCGTGGCAAGGGAATGCTAGAAACCTTTCTAATAGATCTGCCGCAGACTCTTCCACCTGTCACCGAGGGCTTGGTCTATCTCCTCATGCTTGGACACGTAGGACTAGCCTATACGTATTCGGCTGTCATCATAGCGAAGTTCTACGTTTCCGCCCCTTTTGCCATAAGCTTCGCTGCAAGACGCTTCAGAGAGATAAGAGAAAGCGGTCTCGACGTAATAGCCAGATCGCTCGGAGCTAAGACAAACGATCTACTAGGTCGGATACTGCTCCCTCTCTCAAGTCGAGACCTACTGGCGGGTTTTTCATTAACGTGGGCGAGGGCTATGGGGGAGCTAGCTGCGACGCTAGTGTTTGCTGGAGCCATACCTTGGAAGACGGAAGTCATTCCGACACTTGTCTATCTCACAGCTGCGGAGACGCCGCAAGTGGCTATTGCCGCATCTGTTATAGCTGAGACTCTATCCATCATCGCTCTGCTTTCGTTCAGATGGATCGGGAGGAGAAGGGGATGAAGGTACTCCGTGTCCAAGAGGTAACTGTCAGTTATGGCGAAGTGAAGGCGCTTGATGTGGTTGAACTCACCGTTAATCCAGGGGAGTTCATGGTGGTTATGGGTCCAAGTGGCTGTGGAAAGACGACGCTTCTGCTTGTTGTTTTGGGGGCTTTGAAGATCGATGAAGGACACATTTTGATAGATGGAGAGACTATTGATGAACTTCCCATCAATGAGAGGAACATCGGTTATGTGCCTCAGGATTTCGGGTTGTTCCCCCATCTAGGTGCCTATGAGAACATTGCTTTTGGGCTTCGAGTCAAGAAGCATTCTGAGGAGAGCATTCGTAAGAGGATAGATGAGCTTCTCCTCACTGTGAATTTGAGGGGTTTAGAAAAGAGAAAGCCTAGAGAACTAAGTGCTGGACAGAGGCAGCGTGTGGCTTTGGCTAGAGCATTGGCGATCAACCCCTCCGTGCTTTTGCTGGATGAGCCGCTGAGTAACATTGATGAAGCGACCAAGGCGGAGGTTAGAGCTAACCTTAAGGAGATACAGAGGGAATCAAAGGTCACAACGCTCTGTGTTACACATAATCCCGAAGACTCTTTCCAACTTGGAGACCGAATCGCCATCATGTACTCTGGAAAGATCATTCAATGCGACGCCCCGCAGAGCATATTGGATAACCCGAAAAACGAACTGGTAAAGAGACTGATTGCACCCATGTACATACTGTGGAACAAAGGATAGTTTCTGATTTCAGTAAGAACATCATCAAGAATACCGAAACTGCTGAAGGACTCTACTAACTCGCTCGTCTCCTCTGCTAAATCGATAAATATAGCTGCGTAGAGATTAGTTGGAGGTTTATAGGTTGTCAAAGTTCGTCAGTCGCCCAGAGGTGATGGGCACTCACGGAATGGTGACTTCAACTCACTATCTCGCCAGCATGGCAGGTCTTCGGATGCTCCTCAAAGGCGGAAACGCCGTGGACGCTGGAGCAGCTATGTGGTTTGCTCTAACAGTGCTGGAGCCCTGGATCGTGGGACCCGCCGGAGAGTCGCCTATTCTCATCTACGTCTCCGAGGAGGATCGAGTGGTGGCGGTCAACGGACAGGGTCCTGCTCCTAAAGCTGCGACGATAGAGTGGTTCAAGGAAAACGGCTACAATCTCATACCTCCAGACGGTTTCCTGCCTGCTGTTGTCCCTGCAGCCCTTGACGCTTGGATCAACGCCCTCTCACGCTATGGAACTATGAAGCTGGAAGACGTGATAGAACCAGCCGTAGAACTAGCCGCTGAAGGCTTCCCGGTCACCACCAACTTTGAGAGGTCAGTCGGACGACTGGAGAAGCGGTTCAGAGAAGAGTGGCCTTCCTCGGCGCAAATATATCTCCCACAGGGAAGGGCACCGAAGATAGGAGAAATCTTCGTGAACCCCGATATGGGTAAGACGTTTAAAGCTCTGGCTGAGGCGGAGAGGAAGGAGCTTAAGTTCGGTCGTCAGGCGGGTTTAGAGGCTGCGCGAAGCTACTTCTATGAGGGACCGATCGCCGAGAAGGTTGTGGAGTTCATCCACGGCTTCAGGTGCCGAGATACTTATGGTCAAGAACACTATGGTCTCCTAACGCTCGAGGATTTCACGGAGTACAGGGGTAGGATCGAGGAGCCTGTCTCCGTTGATTATCGGGGCTACAGGGTTCACAAGTGTGGACCTTGGTCTCAGGGACCTGTCTTCCTCCAGTGGCTCAACCTCCTCGAAGGCTTCGATCTGAAGGGCATGGGTCATAATTCCGTTGAATACCTCCACACCTTGATTGAGTGTGCAAAGTTGGCTTACGCAGACAGGGAGGAATACTATGCTGATCCTGATTTCGTAAAGGTACCGTTGGAGCTTCTTCTCTCGAAGAGGTATGCGGCTGAGCGACGTGAGCTCATCGATCCTAATCGGTCGGACATGGAGCTGAGGCCCGGTATGGCGAAGGCCAAGAAGCTTGAGGAGGGGAAGAGAGGTGAATATGCTTCTGACACAGTTCAACTCGACGCGGCGGATAGATATGGGAATCTTCTCTCAGCAACACCTAGCGGAGGATGGATAACGACTTCGCCTGTGATACCAGACCTAGGCTTTCCTTTAGGGACAAGGGCACAGATGTTCCACCTTGATCCACCACATGCAGAGAAGCTTGCTCCAAAAAGAAGACCGAGCACCACCCTGACACCGAGCCTTGTAACAAAGGATGGTGCCCCCTACATGGCCTTTGGTACGCCCGGCGGAGACCAGCAGGAGCAGTGGACAATTCAGCTGTTCCTAAATCACGTGGAGTTCGATATGGATCTTCAGGAAGCATTGGATGCTCCTACGGTTCATACGATGCATTTCCCAAGTTCCTTCCACCCACATGATGCTCATCCAGGTGAGGTTCATGTTGAGGATCGTATATCAAGTGATGTACGAGAGGGGTTGACGGCGAGGGGTCATAGGGTTGTCGTCAGTGGTGGTTGGAGTCATGGAAGGTGTCTAGCTATACGGTTTGATCGGGAGACCGGGGTTATCTACGGGGCTGCTTCGCCTCGGACTCGTACGCCGTATGCTGTGGGCTGGTAGCCTGTTTTTCGCATTACTTTTATAAATTGGATTTCTGGGTATAGTATGCTGGTGAAGGTATGTCCTACAGGAATGTCAGGGTCGGCGAGCTCAAAGTCGGCAACTACGTGATCGTAGACGACATTCCCTCTGAGATCGTTTCGATTCAGAAGAGTAAGCCTGGGAAGCATGGGAGCGCCAAGTTCCGCATTGTCGCCGTGAGCCTCTTCGACAGCTCCAAGAGAGACTTTGTCCACCCCGTCGATGCGACCATTCAGATTCCCATCGTGGATAAGAGGAACGCTCAGATCCTCTCTATTTCGCCTGATTCTGTTCAGTTGATGGATCTTGAGACCTACGATGTCTTCGAGGTTGCGATGCCTAAAGAAGATGAGATCAGCTCGAAGCTGAAAGCGGGCGCTGAGGTCAGCTACTGGAATATTATGGGGCGGAACAAGATCATGCGGGTTAAAGGTGCTTAGTAGCCGCTGCGGTTATTGTGATTTTTAGCAGAGTTCTCAGGGCAGCAGACCTATATCTTTGTTCTTAGGAGGCATCTGCTACTAGTTACATCGAATAAAAACGTAGTCAATTTTTCTAATCACTTAATTTCCTTAAACTGTTTGTTGATAAGATGTGATATCAGAAAGAACTCTGACTTGGGTATTATTTTAGACCAAGCCTCAGGTGATATCTATGGGCTCTAGCCTCGGCACTTTTAGGTCATTGAAATGCTTATCGAAGGATACGATCGCGTCTGCTTCTGCCGAGAGGGCTGAGGAATATTGTATTGCGTCATCCATGTCTAAGCGTTGCTCCAAGGCAACCTCCACAGCCCTTACCTTATCCCCAATTGTTGTAGGGTAAACGTGGAGCCCGTCATATGCAAGTAAACTCAAAAGAAAGGTCCTCAACTCCTTTAGCTTGC
>CAZQDW010000178.1:0-4468 GCA_964592315.1 uncultured Candidatus Bathyarchaeia archaeon | reverse complement strand
AATTTCCTGTACATCGAATAATACGTCAACTCTATCTTTCTCAAGTGTTCTTTTATCTGAACTACAGCTAGTTTGGTACCGCCCATTCTAAGAACAGCCGAACGCAGAGCCCCCACATTTCTAACGCTGTAGTTCGGTGTGAGTTTCTTAGCCAATTTCTCAATGTTTCTATTCAAGTCGCTAGCGACTGATTTTGAGACTTGAGCAGGTAGACAGAAGGAGACCGAGAGATCCCGATCGTGGATGGATTCGAAACGGAGAGCTCTTTTGGCAGCATTTTTGATAGCCACGATAAGTATGACCCCATAGCCGGTAACGGTCATGGCAAAATAGATGATGGACGTCACACTGATAGCAACTGCTGCAAATGACAAAGTTTGAGCTGAAAAAACAGCCGATGCAATGTTCAATAATGAAACCGAAGTGTCCTCTGCCATATAGAATGTGAAGGTAAAAGTCTGATAGGCTGTGTAAACAATCCAGACTCCCGAAAGAACAGCATATCCAAGAAGAATTTTTCTTTTTCTTCCTGAGAGCTCTTCAGTCTTTTTCACAGGACGCTTCAGAATCCTTTTGATGGTTGTCTTCAGATAGTCATATGCGTTTTCTCGCAAGCTTGAGATGTTGAGCAAATCTGTCAATGCGTAATATCCATCGGTCTCAAAAGGGGGTGCAAGGTTCATGAGCGAAGAATAGAAGCAAAAAAAGGCAGCCATATACAGCACATGGGAAATTGAACTTGGAAACGGCCACAAAAAGCCCCAAGTGACAATGACAGACGCAATTAGCAGCGTTGAAATGTTGCCCGCCATCGCTACCATGATTCTCTGACGCTTGGGAAGCATCCAAGCGTCCGTGGCGTCGACGTAGAACATTGGACCAAAGTAGAAGAGTCCTGTTCCTATCTCACCCGGTGTGCCTCCGTAATGAGCAAGAGCTATGGCGTGTGCCAGCTCATGAATCATGATTGCTGGACCTAAAACAATGAAGAAGTAAAAGAAAAATCCAACAACAGTTGACCCCAATATCTCAAAGTTTTCCCCATCAGCAAATATAGCTGCAAACCTGCCCGAAAAAGCCAGGCTGTTCAAGGCTATAAATCCCAAAGCTATCCAAAAAAGTGGACCGTTTAGCAATGGTCGAATTACTCGGTGAATCTTTTTTAGAAAAGCCTTACTGTTCTCTATCAGAGTCACGTCAATCTCGAATGCAGAGACAAGTCTCACTCGCCTCTTCTTAATGGACTCGTAAGTTGATCTGAGACAGTTTGAGTCGGCGAAGAAAGAAACCACTTCTTTGATCATTTCAGCGTCTACTGATTCGTCTTTGCCCTTCCACTTTGGTAAGATTTCACTTGTTATTTCTGTTAGGGTTCTTTTTCCATCGATTAGGTTCCACACGTCATGCGAAAGTTCATCTAAATCGTAGTATGCCATTGTATTATGGTTTTTCATGATGTATTTGAGCTCGCCGTTTTCAATCATTGACTTGACATTAACCTTTGGCGAACGTACTGGTGAAAACTTCGGGTTGTACTCGATTTCGTACATTAGGTCCGTCTTGGAGGCTGACATCTTTATTTTTCCATAACATTCTGGCAATTATCTTTAGGGGATATTCTCCTATTAAAGTTAAGTTTATAACTTTTGCATGCTAAACCACTTATGGGTATCATGTCCAAACTTGATCACCTTAGCCTTCTGAAATTCTTGTCCAGACCACGCTTTGTGCATGAGGTGGCAGAACACTACAGAATCTCAAAAGAGCTCGCAAATTTTCATCTTCGCGAAGCCTTCAGATCTGGTCGAGTTCTGATCAGTGAAAAGCCCGTTTCGCAAACCTTGAAAGACTCAGATGGAAAACCGAGGAGATTCAAGGGGTTTCTCTATGTTTCTCGGAAAAGTCCGATGCTTACGGACAGCTGGGCAAAATTCGGGGTGACAGGTATGAAAGACGTGATAGCACGTTCGAAGGGCAATGCTGTTACCATTAGATTTCTGTCAAAGACTTGGGGTTCACTTGGAAAAGGAACTTTAGATGACAAATTATTTGGTTTTACCTCTGAGGAAAATGCGGGTTTGCTTGGTGACAGACGTCACTTCAAGATGGAGGGGCGTTTAACATCAGAGTTTGATGTATCTTCGACTAAATCAAAGTTGGCCAAGCGAAGAACGGTTGACCAGCTACTAAAGCGTGGACCGCAGTCAACTGAAGAGGGGGTTAAGTCTCTTTCATATGTTGAAAAGATTCATTTGTTTCAAGCACTATCTAAGAACACCTCAACTTTTCTCGATCTTCATGGACGCTTCGGCGTTTCAAGGCAGACATTAAGGAGTCTGGTCAAGAACGGGCTCGTGAAGGAGATGTGGGAACCCAAGGGTATAGGTGTCAAGTATAAACTGACAGAGAGAGGCGAAATCCACCTTAAACAACTCGAGGCAGCCGCAAGGTGTGAACCAAGAGTGAGGAAAAGTGCCTCGTTCAAGCTTAAACACAGAACTTGGGTCTGACTGATTTACTTGGCTGCGGGCACAGTTTCGGTCTTCATTCTTCAGCCGGTCCCTTGATCCAGCCTTTAATTCCCATTCCCTTCTTCTTTTCTTTCGGTTTGGTTGTTGCGGTCTTGGAATGAAGAGTAATTCCCCAGCAGGTGAAGCCATGGATATAAGGCTCTTGGATTAAATTAGTGAATGATAACTCACCATATGCCAAGAATCCTATCATCTGGGTTGACGAAAGCCCTTCTTTCAGTATTTCAGCCTCAGTTCCCGATCTGCATCCAGCCATCAGCTCAACGATTCTCCTGTTAATACATGAAACGAGGAAAGTGGCATCGTTTCTGCAGAAGCCTTGATCTTCTCTCAGCATATCGTACACGCGGCGAGCTCCTTTTTGCACCTTCTCATAATCACCTATCACAAAGTAGCCCGGCATCTCAGGAGTATAGCTTCGGATTGGAAACATGAGTTCAATATCTTCTCCTACCACTCTCATAGCAGCAACACAAGTATAGTTGCCAAAAGGGAAAGCAAAGGCGTATTTATAAACAACAGGATTGAATATCAGTAACCTTTTCTGTGCTCGAGAAAGTCGCGCTGCTTCCAGAATTGCTTCCTTATCAGGCATAGGAAGCCCTTTTTCCTTTGACAGTTTAACTTCGTTTTCATAAGTCACTTCAGCAAACTTAGTGCAGGGATCTTCGTTGCCAATGCGTTTGACGTACTTGTAGTGAGGTTCCTTCTCGCTGTTGAAATGAAAGGTGTGTTGCCTTCCAATTTTAGTTATAGCATTTACATCGAGACCTATAGATGTTTCACACAAGTTGGGAATCAAGGCACACACGGCTTCTCCATCAAGGACTTTTAACTGTGGATGTTCTTTCAGTCTTCCATAGAATTGACGACAAAGTTTGGCAGTTACTCCATCACCGCTGCTTCCGCCTATCACGTTCATTATTCTTGCCTCGCGGGTGCTGCCCATGAAGTTGGCGATTCCCTCTGCCAGAAAATGCTCGTAACCTGGAGTATCGACCTTCGACCCCTGAGTCAACACAAGCATAGTCTTTCTTATGCGAAGCTGTTCTTTGCTCGTGGTCTGTTGGTTAAAGTCAACCCATGCGTCGCGGGCCATTTCTCTCCCTTGCTCTCCTGCTTCTTCTGCTGTTCGAAGACCCCAAGTTCGCCCCACACCTATAGGAAAGTTTGTAACCAGAGCTAACAGAGACAAACCGTTATAGCCTATTCCCGAAATCTCCTTTAACATGAGGTCTTCGTTTTCTAATTCTCCACCGGTTGTATGGCCGATAAGTCTGAGCTGGTTTGCAGCGTGTCTCTTAAACCTGTTTTCTATAGCTCTCAGAATTGTCCCGCATATTAGTGTGTCCCTCTCTGCAGTTTCCCCTCTATAACTCAGATACAAGATCAACAGCTTTACATCTTCAAGACGATGGCCACTGTCTGACAGGTCCTTTTCTAATTTGTCAAGGACCATTCCGACTAGTTTCTGGGCTTCTTCTGGATTGTTTCTACTCCTCAGCTCCAACTCCCTTTGCTGGTCAGTTTCCAACTCATTCATTGTATGCGCATGACCTGCAAAACCCAAGAAGAAATCGTTTACCATTGTTTGCCCCAGATCAGAATACTATTGATTATACTATAAATGTTTGTGACTCGTGGGAAGTGATAGTAATGGTTGAAACTTTTCGGCTATTTGTCGTAAACATGGGTACGATCGATCACACTCCATGTGCGTTTCGTGTAGGTATAGGTATGCGCGTGCATGTTGATTATCTTTCTCCTTTTATCCAGCCTTTGATTCCCAGTTCCTTGACTGTTATGGTTACAGGCTCAGGCTCGTAAGATTTTGCCTTGCCGTTTTCGTCGAGATATAGTATTCTCGGTTTCAGTGGGAATGCGCCTTGAACTTTTGGTTTAAGAACAAGCCTTACTTCTTCCGTTTTCAGAGGGTC
>CAZQDW010000177.1:0-4473 GCA_964592315.1 uncultured Candidatus Bathyarchaeia archaeon | reverse complement strand
TCTGCAGGTACTGCACACGCCTTCGAATAACCTCTGACGGAAAACTAAAGCCCTGTCTCATGAGAAACGACAACCTAGTAGACACACTGCCTTTGCTGAGGGAAGGAACAAATCCGAAGACCCTAGAAGCCGCCTTCAGAGAAGCAGTCTCAAGGAGAGAGCCCTACTGGAGGGAGTGAGTTGAAGGTGACCATCAAATTCTTCGCCCACCTGAAGGAAGAAGTTGGTTGTGACGAAGAAGAACTCGAACTCGGCAGAGGCGCCTCCGTCAGCGACCTCTTAGAGATCTTGAGAAGGACTCACCATGTGCTTAGAGGTGATGAGAAGCTCCTAGTCGCCGTCAATGGCGTCAGGTCAAAGCTTGATCAAAGGCTAGCGGAGGGAGACATCGTCGCGTTGCTCCCGCCGGTGAGTGGAGGTTGAGAGGAACGATCAAGATAACCCGAGAAGATTTCTCCGTGGATGAAGTCATCAAAAACCTGAAGAGGAAGGAGGTCGGAGGCATCGTCACCTTCGTCGGGATAGTTCGGGGAGAGTCTCAAGGTCAACCAGTGGAACGCTTAGAGATAGAGGCTTACGAGGAGATGGCTCTTCGAGACTTAGAAGAGATCCGAAGGAGAGCCCTTGAGAAGTTCAGGATAGAAGAGGCTGCAATCATACATCGCATTGGCGACCTCAAGGTCTCGGACAACATCGTTCTGATTACAGTCGGGGCGGCTCACAGGGAGGAAGCTTTTGAAGCCTGCAAGTTTATATTGGAGGAAGTGAAAGGGCTGGCTCCTATATGGAAGAAGGAGCATTACTGTGAACGTATGGGCAGCACTCCGAAGTCTCGCTGGGTTACTTCCTCTTCCTGAACACGTTTACGCCGTCAAGGTCGCAGAGATACTCGAAGCCTGTTTGGACTAGTTGACAGGTCTCATCTACATTGTGGGCGGCTTTTGAAGTGAACTCGTCTGGAGCCGACGTGAAAAGCGTTTCCCCCATGGTGATATAGATCATGGTGCTCTTGATGTTTCTATGTCCGAGCACCTTCTGTACATGAATTATGTCCTCCGTCTTGTGACACTCTGTTGTGCCAGCCTGGTGGTGGAAGGTGTGTAGACCGATTGATCGATCGGATCGAGTAAAGATTGGACTGTTATATACGAAAATATCGGAGATACGTATTTCAAGGGCTAGAAAACGTCCTTCTATCGCGCGATGGGCAAGCTGGTATGACTAGAGTCTAGTTCGCGCGATTTGTTCAACACTGAGAGTTAGTCTTTAGTGTCTTTCATGGTTTCCTTCTTGCGTTGTCTCCGCTGATAGGTCTCTTTCGCGAATAACGCTAGAAGTACTGCGTTTACGAGGATGATGGCAGCCACGAAGTAGAAGGGCGTTCGAAGACCTGAGTTGTCTGCAATCACGCCCACTAGGATAGGGCCTACGACAAGGGCGACATCTCCAAACAGTCTGTAGATGCCCATTGAGAGACCATGTGGCTCGTTTATTGTTGCGTCTGTGGCCAGGGCCAGAGGAGCTTGTCCTGCACCGCTAGTGCCCACGCCTAGGAGGGCGCAGGCTAATGAGATCTGGAAGTAGTCCGATGTCATTGGGAAGACGAAGGCTGCTAGAGTCGTGACGAGGAGACTTCTAACGATCATGGGCTTCCTTCCGAAGTAGTCGATTGCATAGCCAACCGGGATCGCTAGTGCCAGGTTAATCAGCGTGGCGTAGCTCACAACTGTTCCTATCTCTGCTGAGCTGAGGTGAAGGACTATATCAGCGTAGAGGGGGACCATGGTGCTGATGATGCCTGTTCTCATGAAGAAGACAGTAAAGGTCGCTAGACACGCCATGGCATAGGTCCTGTTCGAGAGTAGTCTCTTGACCGTTTCAGGCGAAAAGTGATCTTCTCCTTTCTTCCTCTGCTTCAGGTTCTTGGGCTCCTGAACCCAGACGAGAGTGAGCAAGAAGGTGATAGCTGCTGTGAGCGAAAAGAAGTAGAAGGTTGCTTGGAGTCCCCAGAGGGCTGCCACTATGCCACCGATCGTAGGGCCTGCTGATTGGCCGATGAGATTAAAGGTCTGGAAATAGCCGAGTATGCGGCCTCGCTCCTCTGGCTTGAGAATGTCCGCTAGGAGAGTCTGTCTCCCCGTCATCCACATGGAAGCACCTACTCCTTGGATGAAGCGGTAGGCTAGGAACTCCCAGAAGCCCCTGGCGTTTGCATTGAGAAGAGCCATAACGGCGAGGATGGCGGCTCCCACCAGCATCACTCGCTTCCTTCCAACTCTGTCTGAGGCCATCCCAACCGGGAGATCCGCCAAGAAGCGTCCGAAGGCGTACATCGAGATGGCGAGTGAAGCTAGAGCAAAGGAGACATCGAAGGAGAGTGCGAAGATTGGGAGAATCGGGGATACAATTGCCATTCCCAACATGTTGAAGAAGGAGGGCACGTAGATAGAGAGCACATCTAGAACCTTGGAGCGCTTGATCTCAGATTCCTTCATGCACGTGATCAACCCTGTTTACAGCCGAGGAATAAAAGGCTAATGTCGCTGACTCGTAGATCGATCGCAGAAGCCATTGAGAAGATGCTCGATCGAGAGTTCCTCTCGGTACATCCCCTTTCATAGGGGCGGGCAGTTTGGGGGGCACATCCATCGATTTATTGAACAAACCCCGTGGAATAGAGTTTTAGAAAAATTCTACCTGCTTCACTCGCTGTTTTGGATCATTTTTTTTATTTTTCCAAGAATCCGTAAGCTATAAGAGGAGGTGGATTAAGATACTTTCGGCTGATAATGAGGAAGACACATGGGTAGGAAGCCCCTCTTTGCAAACTTAGGTTTCTTACTACAAATAAGTGGCTTATTTGCTTTAGTTTCAGTCCCAGTTGGTTTATATTTCAATGAGACTGAAGCATCAGTTTCGGTGTTGCTTGCATCTGTTTCCTACTTGGGATGTGGTTTTCTTTTGAACGCTTTATGCGAAAGAAAAGAACTTTCTTTCAAATCATCTTGTACATTTATCTTGTTAGCCTTTGTGCTGATGCCCTTAGTAGGCTCAGTACCATATGTCTACAGCGATCCCTTCAGAAGCTCAAACCTCTTAGACAGGTTCACAAATGCATACTTCGAGAGTGTCTCAGGCTTCACAACGACAGGTCTCAGCTTCATACCCGATAGTGAGATCTTACCAAGAACAATCTTACTATACCGTAGCTTAACAGAGCTGATGGGAGGGATTAGCATAGTCTTTCTACTCCTTGTTTTCTTCCATACAGAAGAATCCATGAGTAATCTCAACAAGACTTTAGGAATCGAAGACATAGGTGGTAGCTTAAAAAAGACCTATTTTTCAGTCTTCCTCATCTACGGCGTCTACATAGTTATCTTCACAGTAGTTTTTTACATTCTTGGAATATATGATGTGGTGAAAGCTGTATCATTTGCTATCGATATACTAACTGGAGGGTTCCAACCTTCTCAAGCACAGTGGCATCAATTTCAATCCATCTCGATGAGGCTTTCTCTTATAGTCTTGATGTTTGTGGGCTCTGTAAATTTCGGCTTCAATTATAATCTCATGACCTATAGGTTAAAGGAACTAGTGACAAAAGAGCTAAAACTATACCTCGTTGTGCTGACAACAGGCACACTATTAATAGCAACTCTTTCCGGGATTAATGCGTTGGATTCTCTTTTTCATGTCGTAAGCATGTCTTCCTCAACGGGATTTGACTACATTGGCATCTCGACGCTGAACGATACCGCCAAAAGTATCTTCATCTTGCTCATGATTTTAGGTGCATGTAGCTTCTCGATGGCAGGCGGCATTAAAATCTATAGGATAATCTCTTTCTCAGAGTCAATCAAACATAACGTCGAAGAAATCCTAAGAGAAGAAGAAAATCCCAGCATGAGACCTTTCAAGGAAACAGCGAAGGATACTGAACACTTCTCAGCAGTGATCTCAATTCTCCTCTTCGTATGTACTCTCGTTGTATTCTCCATAATATTCACAACAAGTGGTGTATCATTTACAGACGCCCTGTTTGAAGTAGGATCGGCCCTAACAACAAGTGGAATATCAATGGGCGCAACAACCGTCTCAATGCATATTTTCTACAAGTATTTACTAATCATTGCCATGATAGTAGGAAGAGTCGAAGTCATGACCATACTAATCGCAATCTGGGAAAGCGATATAAACGTCCCTAACCTGATAAAGCTCCCTAGTTCATTTTACAGGTTTGTCAGATCTGCTCTTTCCAAAGAATCCTTTTCAAAATAGACACGCCCCAACAAAGCGATACATCGAGTGAGCCCAAATAGGTGTACCTAACATAAAACATTATATAGGGAAGTGGTTCTTCTCTATCCTTTTTTATTGATGCAGTTTCTTAGATGTTGCTTCCCTAATGGAAGACAGATACCCTTGAGTACTTGTACAATTCTTTGTATCAATACCTCTTTGTATTGAGGC
>CAZQDW010000176.1:0-4507 GCA_964592315.1 uncultured Candidatus Bathyarchaeia archaeon | reverse complement strand
GCTTGCAGATCAAGAATCCTCGAGGCATAAGAGGCGTTAAGGAATGGTATATGTGTCATATCTTGCGCCCTGATTACATCTATCAAATCTTTGAACGGCAATGTGAGATCGCTTTAGAGAACCTCGAAAAGATACACAAGGTTGTCGGCGAGAGGGTAACAGCCGTATTTGTCAGCGGAACAGATTTTGGGACCCAGAGAGGGCCCATCATGTCCAACGAGACCTATAGGAAATTGTACAAGCCTTTCCATAAGCGCGTTAACGATTGGATACACGAACAAACATCTTGGAAGACATTTATCCATTCGTGCGGTTCGATAGAACCGTTAATCAAAGACTTCATCGAAGCTGGATTTGACATCTTGAACCCAGTGCAGACTTCTGCTGCAAACATGGATCCGCCCGTGCTCAAGTCGAAATACGGCGATAAGATAACCTTCTGGGGCGGTGGCGTAGACACCCAGAAAACTCTGCCTTTCGGTACACCCGACCATGTTCGAAAAGAGGTTCGTGAACGAATTAGAATATTCGGTTCCAAAGGAGGTTTCGTATTTAATACAATTCACAATGTACAGCCCAGAATTCCCGTAGAGAACGTTTTGGCAATGTACGAAGCGCTGCGTAAATTTGGAGTGTATCCCCTTGAATAGGGTAATTTCAAAAATCAGAACAATTTCGCTCATCGCCTTCGCTATCTCAAACTTTTGTCGAGAGGATTTAGACCCAAATAGGTTCTAATCCCTCCGGCTACAGAGGCAAATAGGTTCCTTTCGCTACGACGATTTGGTTTCAATGCCTACTCAGTAGAATCATGCATCCAATTTGACCCAAAATTCGAGAAGTTGGCCTTGCAGGCCAGCTCGTTGTTCGGAAAATTACATCAACGTCTTTTCAATCTTCCAATCGTGTAGAGGAGATCAGGAACTTAGCTTTTCCAGTTTGACTCAGCGGCAAGAGATGTCAGAGCGATCATGAAGAAAGCCGGCTACCACGACTAGTCGCCTCCGTTGCGAGTACTTACGCTTTTACAGCCCCAAGCGTAAGACCATGTATAATGTATCTCTGGGCGATTAAAGAGAAGATTAAAGCTGGTATAAGTAGGAAAAAGCCTGCGGCCATTATGGGTCCCCAGAAAATCTGCCACTCTGTCATAAGCTGAGGCATCAGCGCTGGCATAGTTCTCGCCGCCTCCGTGTAAGTTAGTAACAGTGCAAAAGTGAACTCATTCCAAGAGAACATGAAGCATATTATGGAGACGGCCGCCATTCCAGGAGCAATTAATGGGAGAACCACTCTCCAGAAAGCATGAAAACGTGATGCACCGTCTACCATCGCAGCTTCCTCTATTTCTACAGGGATTGTCGCAACGTAACCTCGCATTAGCCATATTGCGAGAGGAAGGTTCATTGCTCCATATACCACTATTAAGATGAACTTAGTATTGAGCAAACCCAACATATTTGCGAGGAAATACATCGATATAACGACTATCCATGCTGGAAACATCCTTAAAGAAAGGATCCAGAAGGCCAAGTCTTTGCTTCGCTTGAACCTGAACCTGCATAGGGCGTAGCCGCCCATCGAACCCAGTATGACCGTTATCGCTGTTGACAGTAAAGACACAATAATTGAGTTTGTTAAGTAAGGCGGAGCGTTAAAGTACCCGAGGAAGTCAACGTAGTTTCTTAACGTAGGTGTAAAGGTCCATGCTGGCGGTATCCTATACATATCCTCTACTGTTTTGAATGAAGACGCTGCCATCCAGTAGAAAGGGAAATACGTAATGATTAAGGCAACGATGATCAACATGTAAGTTGCTGCTAACCTTAAGCCATATTTCAACCTCATGCTTTCACTCAACCTCAGCATAGAGTTGCCTGAGGAGGACTGTAGCTAAAGACATGAGGATTATAGCAAAGATTACCGACAGCGCACTAGCTCTACCTATTTCGAAGTATACGAAGCTGAAAAGCCAAGTAAGAATCGTTAGGCTCTCTGTTGCTCTTCCGGGCCCTCCCCTAGTCATCATATAAAAGTAATCAAAAGACTTGAAGGCGTCGATCGCTCTTAAGAGAATAGCTATCGCTATTATTGATTTCAAAAGGGGAATAGTTATTGATTTGAAGATTTGCCAGCTTGAAGCACCGTCGATGTTCGCTGCTTCATATAAACTCGTGGGTAAGCTTTGGATTCCAGCTAAAAGAACGAGAAACATGAATGGGGTCCACTGCCAGACTTCGACCACTACTATCCCCGCTAGTGCTAGATTCGGATCGGCCAGCCACCCTAGAGGTTTGAGACCCACAGTGGTCATCAAGTAGTTAATTATACCGTAGTCTGGATCGAACATGAATCGCCAAGACATTGCGGAGGCAACTGGAGCAAGCATTAAGGGAAGTATGAAAAGCGTTCTAAGCAGACCGCTGAGACGGATCTTTTGGCTGATTAGAAGCGCAAGCCCAATGCCGAGTACGAACTCCAACGTGACAGAGACGGCGACATAAATGCAGCTTATCTCAAGATCGTGATAGAAAACTCGTCCAGTAGTTGTCATTGGGTTGAGAAAATTGATGTAGTTTTGGAGCCCCACAAACTTGTTTTCTGCTCTCGGACTCCAGTTTGTAAAACTCATTCCGAAGGTGAAGACGGTCGGGAAGATTACCATTACTATCAGGTATAGGATTGGAGGTAGAAAAAAAAGGTGGAGTTCGGATACGTGTAGACCACGAGGGAAAAGGCGCGTATCCTTTTTATTAGGTCTCAACCTGTAGCCAACGTTGCATTGAGTTCGGCTTCAAGGGTACTAACTGCTTTTTCTACGGTCATGGTTTCAGCGAACGCCTCAGTATAGTAGACTGTAGCTACCTCCTCTATCTTAGCGAAGAGCTCGGTCTGAGGTTCCGCCTTAGAGTGGTAAGCTCCATCGAGCAATGCTGGGAAGTGCCACCACTTCTTCTGGAGTTCGGGGTTCTGCAGGGTAGATACCCTGTCGGTTCCAAGCCCAGCTGCGGCCAGTGTCATGTCCATCTCCTTGCTTTGCATCCACGCCATAAACTCGAAACCAGCCTCTTTTCTCTTCGGTTCTACGTCAGCGCTCAGGTAGAGCTGCCATCCTCCGAAGAGCGTCTTCGCTTCGATGCTGGGGTCTCCTGTGGGTACACGTCCGAAGTTTATCTTGTCAGGGCTTGCGACCTTTGACTTTTCGGGATCCTCCACTATTGCCGCTGGTGCCCCCCAGTAAATGGCTTGCGCCGCTTTCCCCGCCGCGAGATTTGTATATAGCTCTCCAAAGCCGTGTGTGGCTACGCCTGGAGGGCAGTATCGTTTGAGGCTGACGAACATCTTCAGGGCCTCTACTCCTTGTGGAGTGTTTATTGTACACTTCTTCGGTTGCCAGTAGTCATCCATCAAATCTGCACCATAACCGTAAAGAAACGGAAATAGCTGGAGGTAACTGTCCCATCCTCTTCTGGCCATTAGATCCATTCCGTATAGGCCTTTATCAGGTCGTGTGAAGAACTCAGCGATATCCCTGAGTTGCTTGTAGGTCCCGCCCTTTGCTCCGTCCGCGGGTGTCAGTTCATACCCATACTTAGCCTTGAACGCCTTCTTTTCGTCTAGGTCGTCGATCAAATCCTTTCTATAGTAGTAAAGTATTGATCCATAGTAAGTTGGGATGCCATATATCTGTGTGAGATGCCCGTGAGCACGCGCTTGTAGATCGATTGTAGGCTTTAGGTAGTCACCTAGGTCGAATTCTGGGTGATCTGCAAGATACTTATCCAATGGTTCTAGACTGCCAGTAGCATAGAAGGTACCAATGTTATGAGCCGGCCCGTAAATTACGTCGTAGATCTTACTGTGTGCTGTTAGATCTGACACACCCTTCTCTCGAATCGTATCGAAGGCCTCGGGATGCAGATCGACTTTAATCCCAGTTAGGCTTTCAAACTGCGGAACATACTTGTCAGACCAATCTTTTGCTTCAGGTGCTGCATACCATAGCACAGATATCGTTGTTCCACTTAGGTTAGGTTTCCTAAAACAGTACGAACCTCCTGGCGTGCATTTTCCAACAGGCGTTGGTGTGGGTGTTGGCGTAGGTGTAGGTGTTGGCGTAGGTGTAGGAGTGGGCGTAGGTGTTGGTGTAGGCGTCGTCGGAGGTAGAGTCGCTTGATATATTCCGTATCCTGCTGCAGCAACAACAGCTACAACAACGATTCCACCAACGTACTTCATGTAACCTCGTCTAGAAACTTTCTCTGTTTCACTCAAAATGTATCACCATATTTTCCGGATTGGTTTACCTTTCGAGATGTATTTATCTCTTTCTTTATCCCGACGTACATAGTAGTGTCACGAGACGTAACTAACAATAAGTAGATGAGCAAGGAAGAGCGGGAAGCAATGTCTTCTCAACCAAATGAAACGATATCACGCCGAATCCAAATGTTCAGTAAGCTCCTCGAAAAATCGTTCCTAGTAAACAGAAAAAAGAGGGGATTTG
>CAZQDW010000175.1:0-4510 GCA_964592315.1 uncultured Candidatus Bathyarchaeia archaeon | reverse complement strand
GGTAGAATTTCAAGAGACTAGAGACCTAGCCTCTTTTTGAACTACCGTTAGAGGCAGCCTGATACGACTGCTATCTCTGGGTTTCTTAGGCATCAAGCCTTATGAGCCCAGCGGGTTAACCTGGCTACCCCACCCCGCTTCTCAACTATGTTGTACTTTCTCCAACTCAATAACATGATGCGGTGTAATAAAAAACTTGCGATCGCGATGAGCCTAAATGAGCGATTTGAATCTTAATCCGACCCTTTCGTATTGCTCTTTGAGGACATGTTTTTTGATTACTCTTGAAGCGTTTTCGCCAAAGAATTCATTCAGGTATCGATCTAAATGCTCAATGGGTCCATATTGGTTACTTCTGCAATTTCCGTGTTTGGCTTTGACAAAGCTAAAGAAGACAGAGGTTATGGTTTTTCCCAGTATGCTCTCAAGTGAACGTGTCAACGACTGACCATAGTGATCTAAGAATCCTATTGGTCCACCGAAGCGGGGGCTAACGACATATCTATGAGCGTCAGTCAGCTTCATGAGCAAATTCCCATCCTCCAAGGATAGAAGATCCTCCACGCTATATTGACAGATGACAGAGAGAGGCGAAGAAAACCTCCTCGGAAGAGACCCTTCATAACCCAAAACCCTAGAAAGGTCAGGTCCGAGGATACGAGCTGGCTCGCAGATAACGCATAAGCCTTTAGAGCCTCCGGAGAGCGTATCCTGCACCGCCTCCATCCACGTATCAGAGATCCGGCCCTCCTTGAGAGACTGCTCTTCAAGATACCATCTCTCACCATCGGCGATACTGACTCTGCCGCTTCTTAGCATTTTAGCTAAGGCTAGACGGTCTTCATGAAGCTTAGAGGCGATGCAATCATCGGATCCGTTTGAAAAGTAGATTACGGATTGCTCCTTCTCCAAGTTTCCGTTGATGAGAGCTGAGAGCACCTTCCATTTATCATGAAAAGTGTTATAGAAGACAACGACATGGCTACAGGGCGGGATTCTCTTGGCGAAGCTCTCAGCCATCAGCGGTCCCCTTCCATGGTCATGCAAAGTAGCGAGCAATCAGTTGATATAGGATGTGTAACCTCTTGAGGAGACAAGAAGGTGACATACCGAGAAGACTTTCTGTGATCTGAACATATGACCTATGGATCCTAAGCATTTTTGGCTCAGGCCTCTTCGTGACGGTAAGAATTTTATCTAGAAAAAGAAATACGGTCAGAATACGAGGAGGGAAATAGCATGAAGAGAATAATGAAGGGAATAGTGTATGAAGGCGACCGAAAAGCAGACGTGAAACAGTTTCCGATACCTAAGCCCAAAAAAAGGGAGGTTCTAGTCAAGGTTCAAGCTACAACGATCTGCGGAAGCGACATGCACAAATGGAGAACGACCCAAACTGAATTACTGAAACGTTTTGGGCAAGAGAAGATGAAGAGCTTCTGGTTCAACCTCATCCAAGGACATGAGGGCGCCGGCGTCGTAGAAGAGGTTGGCGATGCGGTGGAGTACCTCACAAGGGGCGATCGGGTTATGATCTACCACTCTCAAGGATGCGGAGTATGCCCAAAATGCTTGGAAGGAAACCATCGCCTCTGCGAGATGGGACAATGGCTGCTAGCGAGCAACGTGAACGGAACATTCTCAGAGTACGTTCTCAACCGCGAGACATCGGTTAGGAAATTGCCAGACTTCCTCAGTTTCCTCGACGGAGCACTTATGGGGTGTTGCGCAGGAACGGCCTTCGAAGCGTTGAGGAAGCTCAACGTCAATTCACGAACCAAGCTGGCGGTCTACGGGCTTGGGCCAGTCGGCCTATGCGCTGTGATAGAGGCAAAACTCTTCGGCGCATATGTGATCGGTATCGACGTACGCGAAGAGCGTGTGGATTTCGGTCTGAAATACGGCTGCGACGAGGTCATCAATACAGCGAAGGAAGACCCAGTTAAGTCTATAATGGCTATTACCGATGGCGAAGGCGCAGATGCGGCCATTGAAGCTTCCGGCAACGCTTTCCTTAATGCTGTGAAAAGCGTAAAGACGGACAGTGGGAAGGTTTGCGCTGTTGGTTGGGGAAAAGATCGATTTGAAGTCCCAGGGTTCAAAACGGACTTACTTTATGAACGCTACGTAGTCGGCAGTAGCCTTTTCCCAATCCAATCGATACAAGAGTTGATGAACCTACTGGTTCTCCACAAGACTCACCTAGACCAGATAGTTGACACGACATTCAAGCTGGACCAAGCTCAAGAGGCACATGAGCAATTCGAAACCTACAGATCTGCAAAGATAGGGTTCATCCCGTGAAAAAGTAGGGTGTTAAATGGGTCTTGGAACGACGAATCTAACTACGCTCGAATTCAGAGGAACACCCAAAGATTCAGCGACAACAGGGCACTTCGCTCTTAGAAGATAGCATACGGAGATGCGCAGCTCTGTTTCAAGTTCTGTCAGAGTCTCATAGGATCCTTGTCCCTTGGCTAAAATCAGATCAGATCCTTTCAGATGACCCAAGAATACATCTGAAGAGTTGCGAAGGTCAACACCGATGTGATCGTTTCCAGTGGTTATCACAGGGACAACCGACGTCAAACCTACCTGTTCAGCGTTATCCATGAGAGCGTCGTTCACGACAGGTCCATCCTTCACCGCGGCCCATATCTCGCAGCCATAAATCTTCTTTGTCAGTTCTATGAGGAGTCTATCAAAAACGATCTCCCCAGCGTTGTCTAAGAGATAAAGAACTTTTCCAGATCGCTCCAGATGTTGCATTAACGGACCGGTGTCATCAATGGCGAGATTCTTATCAAGGCAACTTACGAATTGGTCACCGAATCTTTCCAAGGAGAAATCGTAATTCTCCACCTCAAAATCAATCGCATTCCCGCAAATCGCCATCTTCACGGCAAGCTGAAATGCTTCTTTTGCTTCGTGAGAACTCTCAATCTCTCTTTCTAGGAGGGGAAGCATCTTCAAAGCTTGATGATTTGAGAACCTCTTAAGTTTCAGGAAGGGGTCTTGGTTGCCGGTTATTCTCTTGGCCATCCTGCAGACTTGTGTATGGAGGACGGCTGGGGTTACAGCTTCGAGTTCATTTACTGTTGATAGCCACTTAATCGTCTCGATCGTGACTCTAGTCTGAAGTTCTTCATCATTCGTTGATCTTCTTGCCAGATCATAAGCTGTGCGAAAGGTGCAAAGCAGGCAAAGAGGCCGAGGCTTCATCCGATCTCTCCTTTTTAACACCATAGTACTTGATTATGCGGCATGTCAATACGCGAGCAAAAAAGGATGTAAACCTTTCGGTAAACGTGAAGTGGAGCGCAAAATTTTTTATCCTACGACAAACTTAGATACGTTCAAGTATAAACCTGACGAATAGGGTGTGGTTTGTTGGCTGATGGAAACTTCTTGATAGGAACAGACATAGGAACATTCGGCACGAAATCAGTTATCGTGAATGCTGAGGGCAAGATCCTAGCGGAATCCTTCGAAGAGACAGACATAATCTCCCCGAAGCCACTCTGGGCTGAGCAGTGGCCGCAGGTATGGCTAGAAGCTGTCTGCAATACGATCCGTTCCGTAGTCTCCAAATCTAAGGTCGACCCTTCTGAGATAGCTGGATTAAGCATAAGCGGGCTCTACAGCGGCTCGGGAGTCCCATGCGACAGAAACGTGGAGCCAATAAGGCCGTGTCTCATATGGATGGATCGAAGGGCAGTGGAAGAGGTCGAGTGGGTTAGGAAGAACATCGGCGAAGAAGAGGTCTTCAAAGCGACTGGCAACACAGTGGACACCTACTTCGGTTTTACAAAGATGCTGTGGCTGAGGTTCAAAGAGCCCAAAACATGGGAGAAGACCCACCAGCTCATGACCACTTACGGCTATTGCACGTACCGTCTCACGGGGCAGGTATGCGTCGACTATTCTTCCGCTGGAAACTACGGCGGAGTATTCGATATTCACAAGAGAGACTGGTCAGAAGAGATGATGGAGGAGTTGGGCATACCTCGCTCGTTCTTCCCTGAAGAGATCGTTGAATCCAGAACGGTTGTAGGCGAGATAACCGAGGGAGGGAGCGAGCTTTGCGGTTTGAAGAGGGGAACACCGGTCTCTGCCGGTGGTGTAGATGCCCCTGTGGCAGCTTTGAGCCTCGGGTGCCTCGGGGATGGCGAGCATTCAGCGATGGTCGGCACTTCAACCTGCTGGAGCGTCATCCAAGACGAGTTGAGATTGACGCGTAAACTGATTAGTTATCCTCACGTGGCCTATGACAAGCAGAAACTCTACACGTTCGGAGGTTCGGCTACCTCAGGAGGAATGCTCAGATGGTTTAGGGATCAGTTTGGACATGTTGAGGCGTCTCTTGGAAAGCAGGTAGGGCTTAGTCCCTATAAGATCCTGGATCTTGAAGCGGAAAAGGTTCCGGCTGGATGTGAGGGACTGATCTTTCTTCAGTACTTCATGGGTGAAAGAACCCCCATTTGAGACCCCTACGCCAAAGGGCTTATCA
>CAZQDW010000174.1:0-4514 GCA_964592315.1 uncultured Candidatus Bathyarchaeia archaeon | reverse complement strand
TTCTGCAACCAGAGTGTCAGAAGGCCATAGTTCTGATTCTGGCAGTAAAGTCTCACAGTTTTCTCTTAGATAGTCGCTTACAGGTGATGCAGCTAACCAAGATATCTTGATGTTTGGCCTGATTTTTCTGAGTTCTTTAGCTATTGCCAAGTCTCTTGTTACGTGTCCGAGACCCAGTGTACTACATATGAATAGAATTTTCGCGGTAGTTTTGCTCATAGTTCGCGTTTAACAGTTTACAAAAACCTTTATAAATCATTTTTGGGTCAACGCATTTGCACGCACAAAAATGGCCTGCAATCTGTTTTCCACCTGACGCAGGCGAAAAAAAGGGGAAGTTAGCGGGAGATATCTCCAGAGTAAGGTGGGTTCAAATCCCACCCCCGGCACCTTGTAGCAAGTAATGAGAAGAGTAAGTTCTTTGTTAAACTCTGGTTCGGGTTCAAATATTTAAGGCAGTGAGGGAATTATTTGCTTGGTGTCTCACTTGGTCCAGGTGGAGTTCCTCGAGAAGGTCAAGAAGGAGTATGTTGGTAAGTGGATAGGGTTGAGGGGTAGAGAAGTGATTGTTGTTTCTGACACTCATGATGATATCTATAAACAGCTCAGAGAGAAGGGCATTAACGAGGTCTATGTCTTCTATTCTCCAACCGAGAGAGAGAAGAAATATGGCTTTCTCTTCTAAAGGGTGTAGACATGGAGATAGAGGAGGGTAAACTTCTCGCCAGAGTTAGGCTGGAAGGCAAGAGGCTTCGAGTTTACGAGGACGCATTAATAGACACAGGGGCCGCTTTCACTGTCATACCTCCTGTGATAGCGGATTTCTTGGAGCTCGAGACGAAGAAAGCTTTTCCAAAGGCGATCTTGATCACAGCTTCTGGCCTGATAGAAGTACCTGTCAAGATTTTGGAGAGACTAGGGGTTTCAGGCATCGAAATCGAAAATCTGCCTGTTGTCGTTCACAAAATACCCGATCCAGCCCCTATCAAGGTTCTCCTAGGAATGAACTTCATAGAGAAGACAAGACTAATAATCAATGGAAAGGAGAGGAAGTTCGACTTAGAAGACCCACTTTGACTATTGGAGCGCTCTTCTTTAACGGCATTAGGAGGTCTCATGAATCAATCGAAGCATGTTGGAAAACCTAAATGAAAGATTCGAGCGAACAAGAGAAATCACTGGAATGCCACAGGAGCTACCTGACTATAGAACCACCATTCGATAAGTAGAGGGACTTAACGCATGACAACATCCAGAACCATCATAATTTCAGCCCATAATCTACGATAAGCCGAGAATATAAACTCGGAATGCGCTGGACCTATGATCCAGAGAACTGCGGTATCAGTGCAGCCGGTCAAAGATCGTGGGTTCAAATCCCGCCCCCGGCACCTTCCTATGAACTCCTTACTTTAGCCTTAGGCACTCATAGGAAGAGGCCGCAATGGAACTTAAAATGCTAATCGACGATTTTCTGCGTTGGAGAGGTCAACGATAAGTTGTCCTCGTAATCGATTGGTGTACATTAGAGCCTCATTTTCTTTGTGACTTCTTCAGGTATCGGATTTTCGAGGATGAGACTTCGCTCCTTGCATAGCCTAGCTATGTGCTGGTCGTTGCTTACAATTATGGATATCCCGTTAATCTCCGCAGAAGCTATTAGGTTTGCCACAAAGGACCTGACCCTGTGGACCTTGGCGATCTCCAAGGCTTTTCTGATAACATCAACCGTTATCGGTAGAAACCGTATTCTCCTGCTTCTAGTTAATGCATCTAGCTTGTTGAAAGCTTCTTCTCGCTCCACTCCATAGTCTTCTACCAATGCGTGATAGGCTTCCAGTAGGCTCACAGTGGCCATTGCAACACCTATTTTTCCATGAATTGCATTCTGCAGAAACGGCCAACAATATGGATGGGCATCATGACTACGGAAGAGGGCGTATGAGAGAATATCCGCGTCGATGAGTCTCATCGCTTCCAAGCCTTCCCCCGTGAAAAGGCTTTATTATGAGCTTCTGGATCACCAGTTTCGCAAGGCTCCTTTAGACCGCGAATCGCCAAATCGCTCTCTTCAACTAATGGGATCAACTCAATCTTGTCTTCACGGGGCACTAACGCCAACTTACAATCCTCAGAGAGACCGTACTTCTCCCTGATCTCTTTTGGTATGACTATACGCCCCTGTTTATCGATTGCAAGATCCAAATGGAATCACCATATGCCATTACCATCTCTTTTCATATAAACCCTTCGCTCGAAACCAACTCAACTCTATGTCACCCTCCATCAATCAATTGGCGCTCTTCATAAACCAGTAGAATCACCTAGACTATGACTATGAACAATAGTCAAAGCCACTGCTGTTCCAAGGGGAGAAGAGCCACAGCCGGCACCAAAGGCATAGTTTCGCTCGAAGTTTCAAAAAACTTTTCAGTATGATTCATTTGCTGATTAGGCGATAAGAGATGTCGAGAGGACAATACCCGTTTTGGAAAGATCGAGAGATAGCGTCCAGAACCGACGAAGCAATGCGCTATTATCGTGAACTAGAAGAGACTAGGAAAAAACTTGAGAACATTAAATGCCCGAAATGTGGTCACGTTTTCAGTATCAAATAGGTGAACACATAGGGATTGTTGCAGAGGCGCGGAGCTAGACGCATCAGAGAGCCTAAGGACTTGGTTTTTCCCATCCTTCTTTGAGTTCTGATTCCCTTGCTTTGTGCACAAACCAATGTATGCTCATGACGTACGGAGACTCTGCTCAGGTAAGCGGTTGACCAATGATTTTGAGGAGCCTCTTGGGTATCCTTCCCTTTTTCACTAGCTCATAACCAGCCTGTTCTGCTGCTTTAAAGACCTCCTCTGCTTTTCCTAGGTTATCAGCCATGCGGCCCGCATGGGGTCGGAGCAGTGCACCTGCAAACTCGACATTTACATCCTTCGCCAGTTCCTTTACAATCCTAAGAACCGTTCCGAAGTTGCTCATCTCCCACCAGCCACTTGAAGATACTAACACAAACTTGCTGATCTTGACATCAGCGCGGAATCTAGCGCGTGTGCGACCATTTTGCTGTCTAAGGACAGGATCCATAAGAGGGACAATCCTGTTGATTAGGTTCTGCATTTCACCAGGCAAAGGAACATGGACAGGTGTCGCCAACACTAGAATGTCTGCTTCCCGCAACTTGGGATAAAGCAACTGCATGCTGTCCTCGATGTAGCATTCACCCGGCTTCTTCCTCCAGCAATAGAACTCTCCATCGCAAGGTTTGACATTTAGGCGCCTAGCATAAAAGAGCTCAACCGACGCCCCAGCCTTCCCCATGCCTTCCAGAAAGGGCGACAGGATCTTTGTAGTCCTACCCATCTCCATCTTTGGGCTACCATTTATGGCCACTACTTTGGTCAGAATAAATTCCCTCTCTTCGAAGTACATTGTTCCTCCTTTATAACGATTCAGATCCCCGCATCTCCCCCCAAAAAAGGAGGTGGGTTGCAGGTAATTCTCTTCATATTGTATAGGGTTCAAATCCCGCCCCTGGCACTTAAGGTCGCTTTAGAATCGTGTTGTTTTTTTATTTGTCAGAAAACCTTGTCTAATATCTTCATGGCATTCCTGATATCCTCAGCAATCATCCTTCTTTTGCTCTGTTCGATGAAGAACGCAGGACCCGCCTGGAGATACGAAGGAAAAACCCTCCTATCGCCATAGAAGTACTCTCCCTTCCTAATTTTGTATGTTGACCCGGCTGGGATCACATTCCTTCCAAAATTCCTTTTTGATATGAAATTCAACGCTTTAATCGAGACATCACCCATCAGCATGATCACCTTGATCGTGGGAAAGAGAGTCAACTCTTCCTCCAAGATTCTTGAACACTCTTTCACAGTGGCTGCACTGATTCCGTACCCCGTCTTCCCGCACTTCACAGCAGTCGTGAAGTAAAAACCCCTCTCCATCAGCTCCCTGATCGACCCTACTTCAACGCCAGCGTCCTTGAAAGCCTGCACCGTCGTCCTCTGAAAGAGGGGGTCCCCGTCAGCATAGTAGTAATCACGCAAGTCGGCAGGAGCGGCCTCAGAGATCATCACCATCCTGACAAGCTCGGGCTCGACCTCGACATCGGGCACAACATAGCAACGTTTGTCCACATCTTCACATGGAAAATCTCTGCAGCCGATACACCTGCTTACCCTCATCTTAAACTACCGTGGATTTGTATGATCTACTTATTTAAAAATGCGAGGCTCTTGGCGAAGAGGTGATGTCGAAGTTTATTTACCCAATAAACGCATATCAGCTCGGTCGCCTGTTTGGTGATGTTTAGGAAGGGCTTCGCTGTGATCAATCAACGCCGAATGAAGAGTATCATCATCCTACTTTGGATGTTCACTTCCTTACCTGCGACAGCCATCAGAACTCATAGACCGAGCCTCTTAGTGAATGGCGACTATGAGCAGACATTCTCTGAGAACGGCGCATGGAAGCGACTTGCTGAGTATGCAGCTATG
>CAZQDW010000173.1:0-4520 GCA_964592315.1 uncultured Candidatus Bathyarchaeia archaeon | reverse complement strand
CATGGATGGCCCCATCTTCAAGAAGCGAATAAGAATATTGGATAGCAAAAGGGTGTTAGGAGAGAACTATTGGAAATTCTGGCTCCTAGATGTCCTGAGATACGAAATTGAGGAAAAATAATGCTCTCAAGAGGGAGAAAAGTGAGAAAGCTTTATGATGTGATGTTTGTTCATGAGGAAACTAAGAGTGAAGCCTTCCTAGGACGCCTGAAGGGAAAGCGCCCACTATTCATCTGCACCATAGGAACGACGGAGACCGCGAAGATTACTGGCATATCCGCCGCAGGAAAATATCCTGAGCTAACTGACTATACGCCGCCAGCCGATGTTGAACTCCTCCTCCTTGGAAAGTGCAAGTCTATTTCTGGAGTGCCCGTGACTCCTGAAGGTATACCTTCACCCGCCCTGATCGCCATGTCAGCCCTCAGACTAGCGGAGATACCAGCACTAGTAGCCTCTAGTGGTCTCAAGATAAACCCCCATGTTCCGTTCTTAGACCTAGGGGGCGCCCCTGGAAGAGACATAAGGAGTGGTAAAGCCGTGGACGATGTTGAAGAAGTCTTAGAGAGGGCAGAGATTGCTGGAGAAAACTTGGCTAAAACGGCAGATTATCTTGTAATCGGCGAGAGCATTCCAGGCGGCACAACAACAGCACTCGGCGTCCTCCTAGCTATGGGCGTGGATGCGAAGGGAAAGGTCAGCAGCAGCATGTCGAGCAACCCTCATATGCTTAAAGTCAAAACCGTTGAGGCGGGGTTGAAAGCCTCGGGCATAGGGTTTGGCGCCTTAGCAGATGATCCTATAAAGGCTGTTTCATGTATTGGAGATCCCATGATACCAGCCTTCGCAGGGCTTGTTCTTGGAGCCGCAGTGAGGGCCCCAGTCTTGATGGCTGGGGGAACGCAGATGGGCGCCGTATTAGCCGTTGTCAAAGCGCTAAACCCGCATATCTTAGACAACCTAGCCATAGGCACCACAAGATGGATCACAGTTGACAAGACTTCTGATCTTAAGGGCATAATCGCCCAAATTGCCAATGTGCCGATCATAGCAGCTGATTTAGACTTCAGTCAATCTAGGTTTGAAGGCTTGATGGCTTACGAGAAGGCGGTTGTGAAGGAGGGTGTCGGCGCTGGAGGGGCAGCCATAGCCGCCATGATTAAATCCGAGGGGTCTATAACGAGAGAAGTCTTGCTTAGAGAGATTGAGAGAAACTACGAGCTATTATTAGGGTCGAAGTGATTTAACGAATGCTTAAAGAGATAAAGAACCTAATAGCCTTCCTCACCATCATCCCAGTTGGCATGGACCAGAACTGCCTAACAGACGCCGCGAAATACATGCCCCTCTTCCCGCTAGTAGGTGCGTTTATCGGTCTGTTAGCAGGGGTCTTTGCCTGGCTGCTGCTCCGAATCCTCCCAGACCTGATCGTTTGCATGCTCACTCTAGGCTTTCTACTGCTAATCACAGGGCTCCACCACACCGACGGACTACTGGACTTCGGAGACGGCTTAATGTATCAAGGCCCGCCCGAGAAGAAGATCGAGGTCATGCACGATCAGGAGACTGGAGCTGGAGGCTTAGCACTGGGGCTGATGACCCTGCTGACAACAGCCCTCTGCATCGCTGAACTGAAGGCGAACGTCATAATTCAAAGCCTAATCGTATCAGAGGCTTCGGCGAAGCTCTCAATGGTGGTCGGAGCTTGGGCAGGAAAGTCAGCCCACAGGGGGATGAACACCCCTTTCATCGACATCATGCATGGTCGCCAAAGAAAGACACGTCTAACAGTCGCCTCAGCCACCTGCTTCGGCATAGCCACAGGCCTACTGTGGATTAGAGGTCTTGTCACGGTGATCTTAAGCATGATTGCGAGTCTAATCATAGTTGGGGCCTCAAACAGGCACTTTAGAGGCGTAACAGGCGACGTGTTTGGAGCGATGAACGACCTCATCCGCATGATCTCCCTAATCACAATATCGGCGGTGGTCAAGTGGGTGTAACCGCGCTCATTATGGCTGGGGGAAGAGGCGCCCGTATGACTCTGCATGAAGAGAAGCATCTGCTTAAGGTTGGCGGCAAACCCATGATAGAGGCCGTCTTAGAGGCGTTAAGAGATTCCGAAGAGATAGACAAGATCGTGGTTGCGGTGAGCAAGCACACACCTGAGACAGCTAGGTTTGTGGAAAGGCTTCCCGTCGAAGTTCTGAAAACCCCTGGAGAAGGCTACGTCCGTGACATGGAGTATGCTGTTAGAAAGCTTGGGCTGGATGTAGCCTTGACGATCTCGGCGGACCTCCCGTTGATCACAGGCGAGGTCATTAACAGGATCATGGAGAGGTACTGGCGTTGCTGTAAACCCGCTTTGACGGTTGTGGTTCCGATGGAAACAAAGGAGAGGCTTGGTCTGGGAGTAGAATACGTCATCAAAGCGAGAAACAGACGCCTAGTTCCAGTTGGAATAAACGTGATCGACGGGAGAAGAATTGATGAGGGCGAGCTGGAGGAGGAGGTATTCGTCATCGACGAGGAGGAGGTCGCCGTGAACGTGAACACACCTCACGACCTGAAGATTGCGGAACAACTGTTCGCAAAGAAAAATCAGAGGAGGAGATAATCCATGCTGGGCGACCTTGAAGAGATCTGCTCAGAGCTTCGACGTCTGCTGGAGACCGCTGTGAAGAAGAATCTAACCGAGGGAATTCTTCTATCCGGCGGTCTGGATACGAGCATCCTAGCCGTTGTCGCCTCGAAGTTCACTTCTTTGAAGGCGGTCACAGTTGCCTTGAAGAATGTGACAGCACCCGATGTGGAATACTCGGCTCTAATGGTCAATAGATTAGGGCTCAGGCACATCATCCACATCTTCGACGAGGACGAGCTGTACAATGCCATTCCGATTGTGGTGAAGACAATGAAGTCCTTCGACCCCATGGAGATACGCAACAGTGTATCGATCTACATCGGTTTGAAGGCAGCGAAAGAGAACGGAATACGCACCGTCATGACGGGAGACGTATGCGATGAGCTCTTCGCTGGGTACAGCTTCCTCTTCGGTCTTAAAAAGGAAGAACTGGATTTGGAATTGAAGAAACTGTGGAGTGCCATGGCGTTCTCCTCTGTCCCGCTTGCTAAGATCCTCGGGATGGAGGCGAGGCTTCCGTATCTCGACCCAGGCTTCAAGGATTTTGCGATGAGGGTTGATTCACGATACAAGGTTCAAACGGAAAACGGGGAAGTGTACGGTAAATGGATTCTTCGTAAAGCCTTTGAGGGGATTTTGCCTAGGGAAGTTATATGGAGAGTGAAAACCCCAATCGAGTATGGTTCGGGAACAGCGACGCTTCCAAGCCTCTTCGATCGAAAAGTCTCTGATACGGAGTTCGACGAGAAGAGAAGGGGGTACCTCGATCAGGATGGGGTAACGATCCGTGACAAGGAGCAACTGTTCTATTACGAGGTTTACAGATTATTGATAGGTGTGCCTCATCCAACCAGCAAGGAAGGCAGGATATGTCCCAAATGCAACTCCAACATCCCTAAAAATGCCACCTACTGCCGAATATGCGGGGCATATCCTCTATTGCCGAAAGTCTATCCAAGAAAGGCGGTTAAGAAGAGAAATGAGGAGGCAAAACCCCATCTATGAAGCGAGATCGCACAGTTCTAAGAGCCTCAACTCGAACTCCTCCAAGTCTCGAATTATGTACTCCCCACGTTCCTTTATAGATCTGTCTAGGAGAACCACCTGTTGGGGATTCACGCCCATCTCTGAGCAGATTTTGACGTAAAGTTCCGGGGACTTGACCGTCCCATAGTCCGTAGTGGCAGAGAAGATTCGTGCGACGCAAGCGTTCAATTTCCTCATCTGGTAATCCATGAAATCCCTGCTCGTATTCGAAATGATTATGAGCTTAAAGTCTCGGCTTAGGCGGTCGAGTACGCTTCTGACCTCGGGATAAGTCTCAACGCTGTCTTTGAACCGCTCAAGCAGACCCCTCCAGTCCGCTTGAAGCCTGAAGCGTCTGAACCAGTACCTCAGGTCGTACCATTCGATCCGTTCGGGACCGATCTTGGCGTACTCCTCCATGATCTGCTTCAAAGCGTCTTTGAGGCTTATGCCCTTCTCCTCCGCATAGAGGGCTGGGAGCGCCTCTTCCCAGACGAGTCGGCTGAAGTCGGTGCCTACAAGGGTTCCTTCGAGGTCGAAGGAGACGATCTTGATTCTATGCATTGAGGAATAGGTTAGAGGTTGACACTTTAAAACTATTGGCTTCTATTGCCCTAAACTGTTTAATAGTTGCTGGCTCCCTTCTTTCCATGGGGAATAGATTTGGGTTCCGCTGAGCTCCTCCTCGGCACGAGCGGCTGGTCCTACAACGAGTGGGTTGGTCCGTTTTATGAGTCACAGAAGGGCATGTTCACCCAGTACGCCAAGGTCTTTCGAACAGCCGAGGTCAACTCGACCTTCTATGCTTATCCTACGTCGAGCATGGTCAGGGGCTGGTATAGGACTTCGC
>CAZQDW010000172.1:0-4553 GCA_964592315.1 uncultured Candidatus Bathyarchaeia archaeon | reverse complement strand
AAATCGCTTGTGCACTCTGCTCTCAAGCTCCTCGAGAAGCTGAAAGGATGATGCCAAGTCCGAAGAACCACCCATGAAATTGACCTTTTCTTTGGTCTTCACTCGGCGAAGAGCACCAAGCTCGTCTTGAATCCGCTTCTCAAAACTCCTGACCTCTCTTCCGCTTCCAACTAGAACCCGTTTCACTACATCCGCACCTTGCTCTATCCACCTCCACGGAACTCGGCTTTCATGCGAGACCCCTGCCTTTATCCTCCTTTCTCCAAAAGAGGCTAGGTAGACGTATGCAACGGCATCTTCACATGCTCGCTTAGTCGCGGGGTCGGCAGAACACTTTTCGCCACTACACAAGAGACATGAACGAGCAACATCCAACTTGGCGCATTTTCGACACTGTTTTCCATGCTCGATCTCAGCTCCATCAGGACAAGGATTCAACCTTCTCCAAGAATCAGGTCCACCTTGTACTGTTTCAGTAAGCCCGTAGAAACCTATGCAAAAGCGTCCTTTCAAGACCCTAAATGAAAGACAGGAGCCTAACTCAAGCAGAATACGGCTAAACCCCTCGTCGTAACAAAGAAGACCGCAAGACGAAAGCCCTTGCTCCTGCCAATCAACCGACGAGACCAACCTGCTTCCCATCGAAACCGCTGGAATATACATCTACAAAGGATATAGAAGTTTCCCACGACTGGGTTGTTGTTTATTGCAGACATTACAAAAACACGATATTAAGAATACAGATATATGACCGTTAACTTCTTAACCTACCTCTCAGTTGGAGTCTAAAAGGGGAGTTCTAATTGAAGGTACTCGTTCTACACGGAGAGTCAACAAGTTCAAACGTTAGAGAACTAGCTGAGGCAGTTCAGAGCCTAGGCCACACAGTCATCACAGGCAGCATCTTGAACCTGTCCTCCTATGTAGACTCTGAAAGGTCAAGGTTCTGGCTAGGTGCAAACGAAGTTACAGATGTTGACGTATGCTTCCTAAGATCCTTCGGGCCTGGCACTGTTGAACAAGCCACCAGAAGGATAAGCCTAATGGAGCACATGGAGTTCTCGGGCATACGCGTGGTAAATCCGACCTATCCCTTCAGAAGAGCAAGGGACAAGTACTCAACCCAGTACACACTTGCTAAGGCAGGGCTGCCCGTCGCCAGGACCTTCACTACCGAAAGTATATACAGGGCCTACGACAAGGCGAAGGAGTTCGGCGAAAGCGTCTACAAGCCAATCCTAGGATCGCGGGGCTACGGCTCCCTGAGATTCAAAGACCCTGACCTAGCCTTCGACGCCTACAAGATGCTCGACAGGATCGGTCAACCCATCATAGTCCAAGAGTACATCCCCAACCCAGGGAGAGATATACGGGTCTTCGTCGTGGGCGAGGAGACTATCGCCTCTGCCTTCAAGTATGGTCCAGAGGCGTCTTGGAAGACAAACGTTGCTCAAGGGGGAAAGATGATTGCTGAAGGTGTCTCAAAGGAGATTGAGGAGCTCGGAGTGAAGGCAACCAAGGCGATGGGGCTTGTATATGCAGGCGTCGACATCATAGAATCTGAGAGAGGACCGATCATCTTGGAGGTGAATGGAGCGCCAGGATGGGAGGCGATAAAGAGCGCATCTGGCGTCGACGTAGCGAGGAAGATCGTCGAATACGTTTGTTCTCAAGCCTCTTAAGGTCTGCATCTTCTCTATTATGGAAAGTTTCTGAATGTTGAGTCGGAGGATCTAGCTTAATGGGAGAGACCTCAAGAATCGCCGTGAAGCTCGTCTTAGAGGGGGTTGGAGAGGCTGAAGGTGTAATAACTAAAGTCTCCGCCCCATTAACAGTAGAAGCCATCCTTAAGATCCTGCCCATTGACGGGAGGGTTCACCCATCAGCTGGAGGCGTCTGCCTTTTAGTCGGCTTGAAGAGAGGAGAGGAGAAATCGAGGAGGAGAGTTGAGGCGGGGACTATAGCCTATTGGCCGATGAGCGACAGTATCTGCATCTTCTATCAAGATACAACCTCCTACAGTCCAGTGAACGTGATTGGGAAGATCACGAAGAACTTGGAGTTATTCAAAAATCTAAGCAGCGGCACTAAAATAAGGATTGAACGGATCTAAGGACTTTTTTCAACGGTTTTCACTGTATAAATCTTCAGGTTCTGACTGCTGGAGACTAGGTCTACTACCTTCTTCTCTCTGAGTTCCTCAAGGGTTCTCTTCGCAATGCTTACTCTTACGTTCAATTGGGCTGCCAGCTGTGTAGGCGTTATAGCCCGCATCTTCCTTAGTTGCTCTAAGAGTTCCTTACTATTCACATCTGGTACATCGAGTCTACCGATGTTTTTCTCAACCTTGCCAGCCTCCTTCTCCTTACCTTTAGGCTCCTTCGTCGTCTGCTGCCTCTCCATCTTCGCTAAGCTCTTCTTATTCGGCATCTTTCTCTACCTTCCGAAGATCACTATCAACGATGCTCCCTCATAAACTTGATGCAGTTGAGAGGAATATAGCGAAACGAGTTAGATCCCTGTTTTTTGCAGGTGCAGACGACAAGAGAACATCTAGAACAAGGCTATTGGATGATTGGCTTTCGTAAACATTAAATAGGAATGTGTGAATAACAGTGGAAATCAACCCTAGAGGAAAGTTTCCGATGGCGAACTCAGCTAAAGGCGTATTCAGAGATGTCTTTTCAAATAGAAACATTCTAGCCATCTCCTTTACCACCACTTTGTGGAGCATCTTCAATCAGGCGTGGCAACCCTACTGGGGGCTCTGGCTCCAAAAAGAACTCGGCGTCTCCATAGCCATAGTGGGACTGCTCTCCACAATCCAGTCTGCTGAGCAGCTTCTCTTCCAGCTCCCCGGCGGCATCATTGCCGACAAGTTTGGTAGGAAGAAGATCGTATTGTTCGGAACCTCTCTTAGGCTCATACCTCCCATCATATATCTATTAGCTACGAACTGGGAACATGTTCTCGTTGCGGTAATATTTAACGCCTCGGCTAGCGTATATATGCCTGCCTTTGAAGCAATCGTAGCCGACTCACTTCCTTCTCGGCAGAGAGGTGCTGGTTATGGTGCATACAGGATGGTTACCTCTTTGCCACGCATCTTTATGCCAACTCTCGGCGGAGTTGCGATGGATGTTTTAGGATACAAGGAGGGCGTAAAAATCTTCAACATACTCACAATATTTACTGTGACAGCTACCCTAATTATTCGGGCAAAGCTCATAACAGAGACACTTGACAGGAAAGGCGAACACAAAGAAGCTAGACACACGAGTACACGAGAAACATTGTTATCCGCCTTCAAGGTTCATAGAACGATCTGGGTGATGATGTTTGTCGCTACTTTAGGAGGCTTTGGCTTGAGAATGGTCATGCAACTTATGCCTATCTATGCCAAAGACTTCATCGGACTCACGAACACCCAAATCGGCTTTGCATCAACAGCTAGCTCTGCCCTGTCTACTATCTTGATCATGCCGATTGGAATGCTCTCGGATCGAATAGGGCGGAAAGTCCTGATTCTGGTTGGCGAGGTTCTTACACCTTTTACAATGATAGGCTTCGTCCTCGTTAAGGACTTCCCACAATACTTCCTCCTTCAACTAGTCACTGGTATTGGATCGGCTATGGGAGGAAGACACATGGGCTTCGCAGGGGGTCCAGCTTGGCAAGCTTTAATCGCTGACCTAGTTCCAAAGGAGAAACGAGGAACAATCAACGGTATTATCAGCACAGTCTCAGGAGCTATCGGGACTCCTTCACCATATTTAGGGAGCTACATCTGGGAGACTTATTCACCCGAGGCGAGTTTCATTGTCTCAACGACTATCGCCTTGATTTCTATACCGATCTTCGCCATCTTTGCGAAAGATCCAAAGAAAGGAGAAGAAGAATAACAAGGTCTGTGATATCTCAATCTAATATCTCATTTGATTTTAACGTAAACATTAAATAAGGAGAGGGGAGACATAGGGAGAGCATAAGTCCAGAGGATAAGTTATAATGTCCAATTCTGCCAAAGATATGATGAGGAATGTCTTTTCAAATAAGAACATCCTTGCCATCTCCCTTACAACCACCTTGTGGGGTATCTTCAACAACGCGTGGCAGCCCTATTGGTCGGTGTATTTGAAGCAGGAGCTAGGCGCCTCCATTGCTATTGTTGGTTTAATCTCGATGATCCAGTCTGCTGAGCAGCTTCTCTTCCAGCTCCCAGGTGGCATCATTGCCGACAAGTTTGGGAGGAGAAAGATCATACTTTTCGGAACGTCTCTTAGGCTTATACCCCCGATCATATATCTGTTTGCCACAACTTGGGAGCAGGTTATCCCCGCTGTCATTATAAACGCCACGGGGAGCCTATACATGCCCGCCTTCAGTGCGATTGTTGCTGACTCGCTTCCCTCGAGACAGAGAGGAACGGGCTACGGGGTCTACAACATGATAACTTCAATACCTGGCATATTCATGCCAGCCATTGGCGGAATTGTCTTAGATGCCTTGGGGTATAGGCAAGGTGTTAGAATCTTCAATGTACTCACAATGTT
>CAZQDW010000171.1:0-4585 GCA_964592315.1 uncultured Candidatus Bathyarchaeia archaeon | reverse complement strand
AGCAGTGATGTTGGGAAGTAATTCACAATTTCTTCAATCGGTGTCGTGTAAGGCCAGTGACGGTCACTCAGAAGTCTTCGGTAATTAACATCTCCTTTTGACACCATTAAGTCGAAGCGGGAAATCTTCTCAAGGAGTGAGTTAGGCATCTCGCAGAAGTGATACGGGGACGCCCAGAACCGCTCCCCTGACAGGGATAGCCTTCCACTGGCTAGATCGTCCCTCAATCGCACTCCTAGAAGGCGAAGGCTCGAAACTGAGGCTCCAGCCAAGGCTTGTACAGTTTCCAGCAGATCTTTAGGTATAGCGTCTGAGACGAAGAAGGGATAGGGCTTTAGAAAAAATGTTATCTTCTCCACCCAATTGTTTCTTAAGAGGAAGTCGGCTAAACAAAGGTCAAATCCCAGCTCGATTCCGACATTGTCGTTGATAAAAGCGATCTGCGGAGGCGGACATCGAAGGAAGACTTGAATGACCTTGGGAGAATCGTCGATCAGAAGGTTCTCTCTTTCTATCATCCCTTGTCGGCGTCTAACCTCCTCGGTAACGGTTAGGTTGCTCAGATCGACGCGATTGCCCCATAGACACGCATGCAGCAGGTTCTCAAAGCACAGTTGAGGATCCTTGATCTTACCCATTGCGTCAACCACTAGACTTAAGGGAGTTACGCTCTCTCTCAGTTGCTCTCTTTTGGATGTTGAGAAGGGATCGACGCCTTCCAGCGGCCCGGGTTGAAAATATTCCACTGCTTCTAGGAGTCGGCGGTAGAAATAGGCCTCCGCAAAGTACCACGGGAGATTCAGCCATGTTCTGCCCCTAAACTGGAGCCATGTTGTATTCCATTCCTCTACGTCCGCAGCATTCTCAGTTAAGGGTTCAACGGCACCAGCTACAATCTCTTCCTTGAAACCAGTTAGTCTTTCTACAACGCGTGAGGGGTACCTATTTTCGGTGATCACGTTCTCTATGATGCGTGGTTTTCTGAACAATATCGTCTCCTGGGCAAAAGATCCATGTTCAGAAGTCATCAGAAATTCTGGAAGCCTCTCCGCCGAGTTCAAGTCTAAAGCCTCATCTTCTCTCGTCTACCTATCAATTAAAGCAGGTGAAAAAGTAATAAATAATTCGCTCATAATATCGTCAGGAGGAGCCGTGGTCAAGTGAGCCTGACCCCTAGGGAGAGGTTTCTCCGGGCTGCTGAGAGGAAGTGGACAGATCGGGTTTGCAACGAATTTGTTGGAGGTATGCAAACCGTATCGATTGTAGATCAGCCGCCATACGGATATAGCGCTTTGTGCGAATATCTCGGCATCAGTGATTACGACCGGCCTATCTCAGACCCCATTTGGGGAAATGTTGTAAACGTTGATGAACGGATACTGGAAAAGTTTTCCTGCGACTTTAGATATGTCCAAAGGGAGATGCCTCATCTCGAGGAGTTGCCTAACGGATATTTTCGTTCAGAGTATGGCACGCTTTGGAGAAAGGGCTACGGTACGAGCAGACGGGGCACGCCGCGCCTTATGTTAGCCCCCGATAACGAACAGCCGGCAGGTAAACTGAAGACATTGAGGGATGTGGAAGATTACCCGTATTGGCCAGACACGGAGAGCACGAAGGCAAGACAGGAAACGGAGAAAGATGCTGAGAAAACCGGTAAACTCGCAAAGAGACTCCATGAAGAAACAGATTACGCGGTAGCCTTCGCTGGGACATCGCCGTACTCTTCCGAAAGGCACCGTTTTACTCGCGGTTTCACCCAATCGTTTACCGATATGAAGAGGAATCCGGAGCTTTACCATGCCTTTGCCAGTAGAATGCTTCAACATGGTATGGACAGAGCAGAGGAGTACCTTAACGCCGTCGGCGACTATGTGGACAGGGTCAACGCTGGACCTGGCGACATGGGAACACAGAGTGGACCTATGGTTTCTTTAGAAGATTTTAGGGAGTTCTGCCTACCATACCAAATCAGAAGTTTTAGATTGATAAGGAAGTACACCAAAGCGAAGATCTGCGCCCACATGTGTGGCTCCTTTCACCTTTATGTTGAAGACTTAGCAAAGATCGGTCTCGACATCATAGGTCAGCAGATAGGATTCGCCTACAAGATGGAGCCCGAACGACTCAAAAAAGACTTTGGTGACATAATAACATTCTGGGGAGGCATAGACACGCAATTAGTTCTGATCCACTACATGCCTGAAGAGATTAGAGAATGGGTGAAAAGATGCATCAAGACGCTTGCGCCCGGATACATCGCTGCGCCAAACCATGTCATAGAAAGAGATGTATTACCGGAAAAGATATGGATCGCCCACGAAGCCATAAAAGAGTCTGGCGGATATCATTAGAACGCCGACGGGAAAAGATTCTTCGCAAATTTCTTAACTGGTCGAACCAAATTAAAGAGGACTCTGCCCAGTGGATCGGCAATCGTATCTGGCCAATAGCGCGCTAAATCCCTTCATCTGTCTCGCATCCTGTCGGCTTTCAAACTCAAGTATTGAAATTGATCTACTTTTTCTCCTCGAGGTACTTTGCCACGCATTTGGCAAATATGTTGAAATCTTCAAGGTCGTCTTGAAGGTGCTGGTAGAGATCGTCTAGATCCACCTCTGCATATCTATGCACTAATATGTTTCTGAAGCCCATGGATGGAGCAAATTTCTCGGCGAACTCGGTTGGCAATATTCCTTTTTCACCGACGATTTCTATGACCTCTCTGTATGTTTCAGGCTTTCTAAAGCCCTCTCTTGATATGATCATCTCTCCTATATCAAGGATGCACTCCAGCGCCAGCTGAAGGTATCTCTCTACCGCTCCTCTTAAAGTGTAGTTTTCTCTAAGCTCCTCTCTACTATGAGACCGGTAGCTGTTCAAGTATTGCACGTATTTCTTCAAATCTTCGAGTTTGGAGTAGATCTCTTCTCTCAAAGTATCCCTTTCTCCACTATCCTCTTTATACCCATCCTAATGTGTCTTTCATGGTAGTACCTTCTATCCAAGTACCGTGACAAAATGTAAGTCTCAAACATAACTCTTTGAAGCTCATCCTTGCTATCTAGGACCCTTCCTTTGCTGATGACGTTATAATTAAGCAATAAGGGTGCGCTATTCATGAGCACAATGTCTACCTTATCTGTTTTTGAAATGGATGATATGCCGTTAATCAATCTTAATCTCAGATCGAAACACTCCTGCTTGCCTAAACGCCGATCCAACAAGACGGCTATATCTAGATCGCTCAAGGGACCCGCCTGTCCTGTAGCATGCGACCCAAAGAGGTAAGCGACTCTTACCGCTTCCTCTTTCCTTATGAAAGCCCTAATCTCATCAACCTCTGTGTCCATTGTCATTTCCAACTACTTCCATGTCTTAAGAAGCTTTTCTTCATTTAAAAATGGATGGAAATCGTCTTTAGTCGCTCAGGAACTGCCACGATTCTGTAAACGATTCACGTAAGGAGTAGCGCCATCTCGCCGGGAGGATGTCCCAACCTCATCGGTCAATTTGCCTCTCTGTGTCATTATGTTTATCCTCAAGAGTACTAAATGTCGCTAAGAGGGCCGAGTTAGAAGCGTTCATTGGGTTTGAAAAATTGTAGGAAGCTTCTTTGCTCCTGTCTGCCCCAGATCATCGCACTGAGGCAAGAGTAATAGAGTTCACGGCCGTACTCTTTCATAAGGCTTGCCACTATCCAACTTTTCGTTCAAAAAACACTATACTGACGGAAATATCGAAGGAGCTATCCACTCGGCTTCATAGGGATATTTCAGAACAAAATCTCTTTGTTGAGCTTAACCTTGCCATTCTCAGTGAGTATTCCCTCTTTCTCTAGGAGCCTTTTTCTAGACTTGGCGCTTTCCGGTTCTCCTCCGAATCCGCCGTCCGATCTAACAACACGGTGGCAAGGAACTATGGGCGCAAGCGGGTTCTTGTGTAAGGCGTTCCCAACAGCCCGGAACGCACGTGGTTTACCGATCTTCTGAGCCACCCTACTGTAGGTGCTGACTTTTCCTTTAGGAATACCAAACGTGGCGACTAGCACATCCCTTTCGAACGGTGTCTTGTCGCCTAGGAGTCGGATTACGTCCTCGACAGTTTTGATCTTTTCTTTCTCCATCAGATACCACTTTCAAAGAGATATTCAAGGCCTATCAATTATTCGTTGTTACAGCTCTGTTCTCTGGCGGATTTTAAGGCTCTTGCATACCAAATCAGTTCGTCTAGGAACGTTTCGACCAGGCCATGGTATGATCTGTTCTTGATGTTACGTTTCTCATCGAAAAGATCTTGAACAAATGGAAAGTACACCGCTTCTCGGATCGGTACCATATGAAACTCTATGCTAACTAGCCGCAACTGTTCCACAGCTCGGGCTCCGCCGAATCTACCAGCTGAGACGCCGCAGAAACCTACTGGCTTTCTGGCATACTGATCATAGAGCATATCCAGCATTACCTTTAGTTCCCCTGGATAGCCGTGGTTGTACTCCGGCGAGATGATAATGAAGCCGTCCGCTTTCACGATTTTTTCAGATAATTTTTCAGCTTGAGCTGACTCCTCGGTGTTGTCGGTTGAA
>CAZQDW010000170.1:0-4602 GCA_964592315.1 uncultured Candidatus Bathyarchaeia archaeon | reverse complement strand
TTGATGGGGTGTACATGTAAGTTTCCGTCTCCAGCATGACCAAAACATATGATTCTCAAGCCGGATTCATGGGATATCTCTCTTATCGTCTTAAGGTATTCAGGAATCCTACTGGGTGGAATAGCTGCATCCACGATCTCAGCTATTCTGCTCTTCACGAATACTTCGTAGAACATGCTTCTTACATCCCAGATTCTGTCTTGTTTTTCCTTTGTATCAGCCACCAGTACATCGAGTGCATTATTTCTGAGACATATCTCAGAGATTCCTTCCGCGTCTTCGTATAGGTCTTCCTCTTTATTTCCATCGATCCTTATGATTAGATAAGTCTCAGCATCGTGATGCGGCATATTTTTTTGAAGGCGGTTCTCAGCTTCTAGTATTACATCTCGTTCAACAAGCTCCATGGCAGTAGGGGTCATCCTCTCCTTGAGAATTTCAGATACAGATCTAGCAGCATCAAAAAGGTTACTGAAAGGTACGTAAAGCGTCATAAACATCTTAGGCAGCTTGATAAGCCTTATTACAGCTTTGGTGACAACAGCTAGGGTTCCCTCAGATCCTACTATCAACTGCATCAAGTCGTAGCCCGTAGATCTCTTGACAACCTTCCCGCCTAAACTTAGGACTTTTCCACTAGGGAGGACCGCTTCTAACCCCAATATGTAGTCCCTAGTTTTGCCGTATTTTACTCCGTTCATGCCGCCTGCATTTGTGTTAATGTTCCCTCCTATGGCCGATGTTCTCTCCCCCGGGTCCGCCGGGTAGAAAAGTCCTCTCCTCTCAACTTGTGACCTAAGGTCTGACAGGATCACACCTGCCTCTACGACAGCCATAAGGTTCTCCTCATCTATCTCCAATACGCGGTTCATCTTCTCGAGGCTTAGGAGAATGCCGCCGTAAATAGGAACCGCGCCATTGCATATACCTGTCCCCTGACCCCTAGGTGTTACAGGTACCCTCCTCTCGTTAGCCAGGGCCAGAACCCTCGAAACCTGCTCTGTACTCCCGGGTTTGACCACGGCCTCTGGTAATTCCTTCAAACCAAGAGGCGTCTCGTCAAAAGAGTACTTTTCCAGGCTCTCTTGATCTGTAAGAACGTTGTCGTTTCCGACAGTTTCTCTTAGGCTGAGCAGAACATCGTCGGTAACTTTGCTGTATTTCATATACTCATCTTCCCGAGACTCTTCACTAATCCGACTGACTTAAGAACACCTCATGAACGTTCCCAGAAATAAAGCCTCATCTCAGCTAAATGATTTAATATCTTAATATTGAGAGAAATGCAGGTTTTTGATGAACACCACGTAAACGAGGTGATCGTTTGGTTCAAGAGTTCCTTGAAGTTGATGATCTGGAGACTTTCAAGTTGGTGGCTGGACAGAGTCCTTTCGTGATTCGTAAAGACCCCTATCTCTTTGCCCAATACTTCGCAGGAATGTTCTTCATAGACCTATCAAAACTCGAACAGAAGGATATTAAGCGGTTATTCGATATGCTTAGGGGCAAGATGATAATCGTGAGGAATCTCATCAAGGCTCAATCCATAACCGACTTTGTAAGTAGAGCAGAGAAGAAACATTAAGAAATAGCCGGCAAAGACGACGTTTCCACTTTTCTACGTCTCCTAGCTCTCTTTCAGAAAACTTTCATGGTCTGTCAGCGATTGTGCTTGTCTCTTTCAACGAACTTTTGGTTTTTCTCCAGACCCGCTTCGATAGAGCCCAGATTAATATCGCACACCCAGATTTCTTCAAGATTTATATATGGAAACTTCGTTAATTTCTTGATTTGGAGGAAGCAAGATGCCGCTAGTTAATGAACGAGACTTACTACTGCCTGCTCTAGAAGAGCGACGGGCAGTCGGCGCCTTCAACGCAAATAACATGGAGATGATCCAAGCATTCATCTGGGCAGCTGAGGAGATGACCAAAGAGCTCGGCCAACCAGTAGATGTAATCGTCCAACTGAGCCCGGGGGCAAGCAGATACGCTGGTTGGGCATTGGGTGCTGGAATGGTGAAGATTGCCGCGGCCGAAACCGACATTCGCATTGCCCTCAATCTAGATCATGCAACAGAAATTGACCACGTCAAGACTGCCTTAGATGCAGGATTCACAGCCGTTCTATTTGATGGGTCAGCATTACCTCTCGTAGAAAATATGAAACTAACCCGCGAAGTAGTAAGGATGTGCCACGTGAGAGGCGTGCCTGTAGAAGCCGAGTTGGGGAAGATTCCCAGGATTGAGGATTACTTTACATCAGCCGAGATTGCTAATCTGAGAAGTCTTCCCGCAGCCGAAGCTGTGCGAATCATCCGAGAGAGAGCTAGTAAGAAAGTTGAGGACCTGATGGCAAAGCCTGAAGATGTTGAGCACTTTGTCGGCGAAACTGGTTGCGATTTCCTGGCTGCCGCCTTCGGTTCCATTCACGGTATATGGGACGACATCTGGCCGGTTCGAGTTGACCGTCTAATTGCCATCCAAGAGCGCACTCGACTTCCCTTAGTTTCTCACGGCTCTTCTGGAATTCTGATGGGGCCTAGGGATGTCAAGAACAAGGCGATCGAGCTCGCCAAGGGTGAAGGCACTCTCTTAGACGCCATCCAAACTGGGGGAGTTACCAAAGTCAACGTGGCAACAATCCTATCGATCTCGTTTATTGAGGGATTCATCGAGGCCTACCGAGCCAATCCAAGCGAAAAAGATTTCCGAAGACTAGGTGGTCCAGCTCGCGATCGGGTGAAAGAAAAAACTAAAGAGTACATGCGTCTCTTTGCTGGCAGAATCTGAAATAGGGCTGTTTCATCTCTTCTTCTTCAACATAGGATTTCTTGTCGAACACGAAAAATGACGGTTACGGCAGTACCTTACTCAATTGGTTCTTAGAGAACCCGACCGCAATACATTAAAGATCTCAATCGTTCCGGAAGCGTGTACCTGACTTTCAGGTGCTGTAGACCTAATTAGAGCGGGTCAGAGCCATAAACTTTGGCGAACTCGGCGTGGATAAGTTTCTCATGTTCTGTTATGGTCTTCAAAGGTAGATGAACTTTAAGACTGTCTTGTAACGCTGAGTCCCTAATCGCCATCAACATCTCCACATCTTTCCTAGCGTTCTCAGCTCCATAGCTAAGAGGCTTGCTCTCAGTCACAGCATCATACAGGCTTACCCACGCGTCAGCTACCGCGACCTCGTCATAGTCAACCAACGGGTATCCCTTTAGAGAGTTTTGGAAAGAGATCTCCGGCTCAGTAGATATCCTCGCTCCGAGAACTCTGGGTTCGCCCGCGACTTCCTTCTCAATCTCAATCTTGAGCCTCTTTTCGTCTTTGAATAGATACAGTTCATCTCCCCGCAGAGCGCCGTTTGTTCCAGTGATCTCCCAGTAGTTTCCCCTCTCGCGGTTGAACTCGTAAGTACCTTTCACTCCACCGGCGAATTGGATCTCAGCCCTTTCAATAATTGAGTCCTGGGGTGGGAACTCGCCCATCACGCCTTCGGCTTCAGTTTTGAGTATGCTCCTTATGGCTGCCATACCGTGGTAGGACCCCGATACATAGGAGAGGTAGAACTCTTCTATTCTGCCTAAAATATTAGCGGCTACGATCTTCTTCTTCAAGCGTTCGTGAGGCCATCTGGGAACATTCTCTGAGACTTCAAGAAAGATGCCATTTTCTTTGGCTGTTTCGATCATCTGATCGGCACAAGCAACAGTTATGGCTATAGGTGTTTCGGTCAGAATGTGGATACGTTTCTCGGCGAGCGCTCTTGCTAAAATATGATGCCCCTCTGCTTGAACCGCGATCAGACACGCATCCAATTTCTCTTCATTAACCATCTTCTCCAAATCGAGGTATGGTTTAGCCCCAGTTTCTTCGCTCACATCTTTTACGCGAGCCGCATCGAGATCACATACGGCAACCAGTCGGTACCTGTCACTGAGCTTTAGAAGCGTGGGTATGTGGTTTCTTGCTCTTCCGCCAACGCCTACAATCCCAGCTTTCAGAAGGATCACAATGATCATCTCCATAATCCGGCCACAATAACCCCTATAGGTTGGTTAACTATCAGATCTAATTTTAATTGAAGATGCTGTCTGTGATGCGTTGTGGTCTATCGTTTTGTGAATAAACGGTCGCTTCATATCCTATGCTTGATAGGTCAGACTTGAATGCTCAGAGCTAGCCGAGCTCCTCCTTAAAAGGAAGGGGACTCGTCATTATGTGGGCGCTTTCTCCGTCTGCATAGTAACCTTTGACTATTTTTGTAATTTTGAAGCCAAGTTTTTTGTATAGGTTTGTGGCTGGCAGATTGCTCACCCGAACTTCCAAATAGCATTCTTTCGCTTTGTAGGTCCCCATAGCCTGCAACGCCCTACGTGCTAAGGCGTATCCCACGCCTCTGTTTCGATACTGAGGCAAGACGGCAATCGAGATGATGTGTCCCCTCTTTGGAATATCAAATGTCCTGAAACTTGGTAATCCTGTTTCTATTCGGCACATAACGTAGCCCATGATCTGTCCATCTTCTTCTGCGACGATGAAGGTTTCTGGAAACTGTTGAAATAGATCCATAAAGAAGTAGCTGGAATAGTTTTCT
>CAZQDW010000169.1:0-4612 GCA_964592315.1 uncultured Candidatus Bathyarchaeia archaeon | reverse complement strand
AGATGTGAACCTCTCAATACTACTTGGGCTTCCTTCTCACAATTAATGTTGACGGAGGAAATGCTTCGATTCAGATCTTCGCCAGTGGGTGATGACCCACCCTTCACGGGTTGAAGACAGGTTTAAGCGCGAGTGATGCCCCAGAAAAAATGGACGCTTCTTCACGTTGGACTTGGTTACCTCTCCAGTCCAAAAGAGGTTAGTAAGCTTTGAGTTCAAAAGTCCAATCTCAGGCGATGTTTAAGTCCGTCAATCGCCATAGAATAATGGGAGCCGGAATTCCGGGTTGAGCACTCTGCGGCACTTGTTTCTGATCTTTCTGGCGGTATTACTAGGTTTCCTCTTCGTCTGGGTTTATCTCAGTTCATTTGCTAGCGTACGTGTAAACCGAGAGTTCGGAACACCGGGTGTGGGGACTTCCATAATAGAGATAGTCTCCGCAGCTTCAAAAGGATCGACCGTCTCAGTGAAACTGGATCTTCCCGGATCGGGCCCGGCGATAGTGGCTGTCTACGTGACTGCGCTCAACGGGCCTCCATACGGTGGAGCCCTGACACCTCGTGTTGAGTTCTCGCCTCCCACCAATGGAACCGTGGTATCAGTGGATGTTCAGAAGGCGGAGGGCGGAGCCGGAAAGATACTTGAGAGCGGCGACATGGTCAAGGTCGTCACGGCCGACGGTGGACAAGCTGCGGGGTGTGTGTATAACAAGCCTCCCTGATCACAGCACAAGGTTCTGGAAGCTTCCTCATGTCGGAGAAAGTCTTGGCGAGAAGTGAGAAGATAGCTGTCGCGGTTCTCTCGGTCTCAGTTCTTGTGATGGTCGTGGCCGGACTCGCTATACTCGGTCTCTCCGGCAACCTACAAACTAGTAATGAGCCATTTGAGGCAACGCCATCCATTCATCCCCCATTCAAGATAGAAGATTGTTCTCTCGAGGGCTTCGTCTCCAACGTGACGCTGGAGCTTGGAGAGTGGAATGAGCTTTCAATACATGCGGGTGATGTCGGCAAGATACGACTGGATATCAGGAGACAGGTCGAGAACCAGACGTTTTGCGTGAATGCGACAAGTTCTGAGTGCTATGCGCCGTATGGGGTGATCATATGGTTCAGATCCTACGATACATTACCGAGGGGAGTGAATTTCACAGTTGACCCCCATCCAATGGAACTGGCCGACAACGGAGTTCACTCCGTGACCTTGAAGATAGCTACCAGCCCAAACGCCGAGACCACAAGCTTCTGGATATTTCTCACCTACACGTTCGAATATACGACCCCAATTCCAAATATTACGACCCTATGCCCATTTGCTAAGGTGGACATCATTTTCGGTAAACCGTATTCCCAACTTCCTCACACGCCCACGATTCAGATCCATTTCCGTGGATGGGTAAACTTTTGGCCCGCCGAAAAATAGAGATGGAGAGGTAGGCTACTTCATCTTCAAATAGAGTTCTGAGGCTTTTCTGGTGTCAATTAGGGGTATATACTTCACCGTCACTTCTGGTCCGTAGAAGATCGCGTAGTTCGCCAGTTTGTCTGGGTCGTCGGTCTCATACACTGCGAAGCACTTTGTTTCGCCATTATTGAAGTTGTAAGGCCCATAAACCAGCTTTGGAAACCTCTCAGGACCCTTCTTCCTCTCCTCGGTCATCTGCTTCGTCTTCTCGATGGCCTTGGTTCCATCTCCTGGGCACCACTCGAAAAATGCTATGAACAGCATTCTTTCTCACATCCTCACCGTTCTTGGTACTTGTATAGCACCCCACCTCGGCGCTGAGGCTTCTCTGAGAACCTGAACTATCATTGGAACCTCAAAACTTGAGTATGTGGCCCTTAGTATGCTTGAACCTTTCCATGAGCCACCTTTTGTCTCCTTGGCTTTTATTCGTTAATCTTTTATGCTTTACTTGGTCAAGCACTTGGCAAGCTGCTGGGTCGAAAGGCTCGATAAGGCTGCGCGCGCTTACAGGTAATTTCGCTACTGGTTTAGGGTTTCGATCAGAGGCGTACCGAAGGGAGCTGGATCGTGAGGATTTCAATCATAGGTGCAGGTGCTATCGGCAGCGCACTGGGAGCTCTGCTTGCTCTGAGGGGCCAGGAAGTTGTCCTCATTGGCCGCGCCTCGCATGTAGATGCTATCTCCCGGAATGGATTGTATGTAGATGGTTGCCGAGGGGAATTCACAGTCCAGGTAAAAGCTGCCGAAAGGCTCGACTCTAGACCAGACCTCGTTCTCCTGACTGTTAAGACTCAGGATGTGACGGCCGCCGTGCGCGATAATTCGGCCTGTCTGACCGATGTGCCGCTGGTAACACTTCAGAACGGGGTTCGTAGCGATGAACTTGTCGCTGAGCTTCTACCTCAACCCCAAATCCTGAGTGCCGTAGTGCTGATGGCAGCTACTTATCTCACTGCTGGCAGGGTGACGCTGCTCGATGAAGGGGCATTGGTTATCGGTCGCCCTTTTGGACCACGGGACGCGCAGGTCGATAGGGTCGCCTCTATTTTGAACGAGGCTGTTCCCACCCGCGTATCAACCAACATACGTGGGGCTCATTGGCTCAAGCTCATTGCTAACCTGAATAACGCTCTGCCAGCTTTAACCAACAAGTCAGCAAGTCAAGTTTCTGCCGACCCCTTCTTACGTCACCTTGCAGTGGGCCTGATGCGCGAGGGCCTTCGCGTCACCGACAGGGCGGGTGTTCGTTTGGAATCGCTACCGGGAGCACCAGTTACGCTGCTCCGACTGTTTGCCTGGCTTCCAGAGGGCTTGACTGCGCTCCTCGCCGCAGGCATGGCTAGAAGGATGGACACCCATGGGTCGCTATTGGGTTCGACGCTGCAAAGCTTGCGACGCGGCCGACCGACAGAGATAGAGTACCTGAATGGAGAAGTGGTTCGTCTGGGTCAACGGTTGGGAGTGCCCACACCGTTAAATGCTCATGTGGTGGAACTCGTGCACCAAGTCGAGCAGACCGGCAAATTCTTCTCGGCAGATGACATCCGACACGAAATAAGAGAAACGGAAGGCTCCACGTGAGAGTGCGGTCCTAGGATCTTGGTTCTTCGGTGTGAGGTCCACCGCGTTTAGCAGTCTGAGCCTTGAACAGGTTCCGAGGTTCCGAGCTTCCGAGGCGTGATGATGTCCATCAGTTCAGCAGCAGAAAATTCGGGAGCGGCCATCGGCGTGGGCACTGGAGGACTGATCCTCCTTCTGTCGGGCTATGGAAGTCCTGGAATTTGGCTTGGTGCAATCGGCGTTGCAGCAGCAATAGTCGTACAGTTTCTGGCTATCGACCCCACAAAAACAGTACGACATGTAACGGAAAACGTTTCACCTCAGATCAGCACCCGAGGATGACGACTACCTTCGCACACGCTTCTATACGAATACCTTCCGGATGCGTCTTTATTGATTAAGCTTTTATCGTTCACTTGGCAAAGGATTCAGCAAGCTAGCGGATCGAAGGGCTCGATACAGCTGTGCTTTGTCTCGGATGAAGGGAAGGGTGAAGGGATGTTTTCGTCGTTGTTCAAGGATCTTCCCCTTCATCTGGGATTGAGGGTTTCTTTGATGTGATCCAACCTCTTGGTTGGTGAAAAGGAGCGCCGAGGAGGGGCGCGATGACAGAAGTACCCAAACAAAAAAGGAGTAACAATGAATGGTAGAGCTAAAAGTGCCACAGCTTCCTCCTGAGATGGCGTATGAAACGGTAGAAAAGACCCTGGGCACCATGTGCGCTATGATACTGCAGACTTTAGTGGATGAGTTCGGGTCTGAAAGGGCGCAGAAGATGATTTACCCTCGCCTCAAAGAGATGGGCAAGCAGATGGCTGCCATGGCTCCGCAAATAGGCATCACGGGCAAAGATGCCATAGCGATCGCATCCATGGCACACCTCACCGATCAGATGCTGAAGGTTGAAGGTGAGCTCACTGAAGTCAGTTCCGATAGAGTGGTGAAGAAGTGCACCAAGTGCCCGCTCCAAAGCTTGCCAGTGGATTTCTGCATGAGCTTCCAGCCTATCGCGGATGGAATGGTCGAGGCAATCAATCCAGAGTACAAGTTTACCCTAACCAAAATCATCCCTAAGGGCGACCCCTTCTGTGAGTGGATAGTGCAGAAGAAACAAATCTGATGGAAGATGGTTACAAGAGCGCCCATCTAGGAAAGAAAAGTGGAGATGTCCCCCGAAATCCCCTCTTTTTTGGAATCAAGCTGAGAGAAGTACCCAAAACAAGGATGGAAAAGGAGGTGAGAGTAGAAGATGGAACTCCTTGTCCTCTTGTTTAAAAGCAGATTGTCCATGGAAGAAATGTCAAAGATTTCCGAGAAAAGAGTCCAAGAGTATCGCAAGGTCAATGGTCTATTACAGAAGTTTTACGTTCGTGATCCAGCATCAGGTCAAGTCGGCGGTGTTTTCGTTTTCGACTCAAAGGAGAACCTGGAAGCCTTCAAGAAATCAGATTTGGCAAAGAGCACTGCCGAAGTCTACAAATCTCTCGAATCTCCAAGCATAAGAGTGCTCGAAGTCCTTAAGGTATTATACGAGCAAAAAGAGCGGCTGCTATGAAATAGTTACTTCGACACTGAGCGACCAAAA
>CAZQDW010000168.1:1667-4617 GCA_964592315.1 uncultured Candidatus Bathyarchaeia archaeon | reverse complement strand
TGCACAGTTTTCAATACCAGAATCTCTTCTCAGGGAGAGTGATCCGCTTAAAGAGATCGGATACATCTTGGAACGTGGAAGGCATGTTTCAGTGAAAGACAGAGAAGCACGTGAGCCAACCTGCCTGCGAATCAGGGACTTGAAACCGGGAATGAAGCGAGTCAGCCTAAAAGCAAGGGTTGTAGAGATTTCTGAACCTAGATTAGCGCTCACTCGGTTTAACGATTATGTTATGTTTGCGAATGCGGTTCTCTCAGACGAAACTAGTACCATCAGATTGACCCTATGGAACAATCGGACAAAAACGGTCTCGGTTAACGATATTGTTCAAATTGAAAACGTCGATGTTGTCGTGTTCAGAGGGGAACGTCAGTTGAGGATGGGCAAGAACGGCAGATTGAGAGTTCTTGACAAAAACGAAATGACAGCTGCCAAGGGTTAGAGCGAAGCTAGAAAAAGGTTCGGGCCATGCTGCGGAAGAGGACTTTGTCCGAAAACGAAGCCTACTCTCGTATCAGAGTGATCTCTATTGTTGAAACCATCCTTGATCTGCTTTCGCCTTCTCTTGGTGGCATTTCTTCGGTTCCTGTGGTGATCTTGCCTATGCGCAGGTCTTTCATGAACCTGTGTCTGGTTATCTCGACGGCATCGACAGCAGTAGTTATCGCTTGTCCTCTGGCCTTCAAAGTAACTTCCTTAGTGTTGGACCCGCTGAAACTTGTTATGATGCTCAGCACATAACTCATCGGGGGTTTGTTACCCACGTATATCACGTTTGGTTCTCTAGACATGATTTCACTTTCCTTTTGTCAGTGTTGGTAAATATAGTAGGAGGACCTTGCTTTTAAATACCACTAGGATTCTCTAACAACCAGAATGCACGTGCCATCCTTTTAACTCCCACACGCGCACCCGGTGTACCTACGAAGGAATCCGCATGTGACCGATATCATTGCTATCATTCTTTATCCTCACGAATTGCCGTCGTCATGTACAGAAAAGGAAATCTCCACAAGATTCTTATGTCAAAACCTCCGCTCTTCGTGTACTCTACAGCGTTCCTCATCACTGCTGGTCAGTAGCTCTTCCTTTAATAGTTCGAATCGGTTGTCAACGGAGCAACGATTGTCCCGTTTACGATGTGCGCGTGCTCTATTGTGCACGGCTTGAACGCCTTATCTATCATCTCATCGATTTCACAGTGGTCCTCTGGCTCAGCAGCTCTTACGATCATCGCTGATCAGAATATGAGAGTCATCCGCCTTCAAGAAAAACATTCTGACAGACTGGATTCATCTCCTCTAGGCTTCTCTAGTTTGAGACCTTCTTTTAGACTAGGCCTTCCATCTCTCGCTTGGTAAGCGGGTTGTACCCAAGTTTCTGCATGTCGCTGTTTAATCCTTCCTTTAAAAAATATATTAGGCCAAGATAACTACATGGTGGATGATTGCTATGAAGGCAAGATTTGAATATGTTGGTATAAGGGTAGACGATCTTGAAATATCGATCGATTTCTACACTAAACTACTTGGCATGAGTATCCTGGGCCGGTCTAAAATTGAACAAACGAAGGGAGAGGTTGTTACCTTACAAAGCGAGGGGAGTAGGTTTATTCTTGAACTGAATTACTACAAGAAGAATAGCCCCTATTACAGTGAGTATGCTGCGGGAGAAGGACTTGATCACCTAGCGTTTAAGGTCGACAACTTGGATAAAGCCCTTGAAGAAGCTAGATTGTTGGGGTATCCACCTGTCTCAGAGATCAAATCTGGGAACAATCGATGGGCATATATAGAGGATCCAAACGGAATCTGGATCGAACTTTACTAGAAGTCCTGAGCCGAAATAATGGCTACACATCGCTGTATAGGTGGACAATCCTCTGTCGTATCAGGCATACACGTACACAGATGAAAGATAGAAAGGTCGGCTGCTTTGCTTAGGGTGGATTTTTGGGTTTCCAATAAGAAACTGCTTGTGAAGCGGGAGGAGGATCGCTGATTATCCCGGCTTAAGAACTGTGCAAGCATACTGGAAGGGGAAATGGAAGCAGATTCTCTCTACCCCTCATTCCCACATTGAATGTTTAGACGGATGAGTACGGTGTAACGGAAGACGATGTAGCAACCAGTAGGGCGGAGTCAACAACAACAACAACAACCCTTTCAACCCTTTCTCAGCTACTGCCTTCTCTACTTCTTTCAGACTTGCCTTATTGAAGACACCTTGTGTATCTAGTGGTTCAGCTGCAGCAAACGACACTATTCTTGCGGGTGCTTGCCGCTGCATGTCTGCTGAGAGCTCATTTGAGCCGAGCCACTGCCCTTGTATGCGGGACATCTCCTGGGCACCGTCTGGAACCGGTGTACCTTGATCTCGTCCAGCCGCTTCAGCAATAGGTCTATGTCGAACCCTTTGATTTCCTTGACGCTTTTCCTGAGTCTGTTCGAAGGAGTGAACGTTTGATACATGTGTGAGTGTCCGTCAATTATTCTCGTGTTCTGCCTTCTTCAAGAAGTGCGCAGATAATGGTCATTAATCTTTTGCTGGCGCATCGTTTCCTGCAATTGACAGACCGAGAACTGTCATCGATTGTTATCGATTCCTATCTGTGCCCTTCTTTGGGAGCATTGCGGAGAGTAGTAGTGCTGCTAAGGCGAAGATTGTCAGGAGGTAGAAGGCTGATTCCAGACCATGGGTGTCTGCATAATAGCCTGCAATGGATTGCGAGATTGAGCCAAGTCCGAAGGACGTGAAGAAAAACAAACCGTAGACGGTTCCCCGCGTGTTCTCTGGACATAGCAGACCCGTGAGCGAGTTCAACGCTGGCTGATGTGCGTAAAAGCTTGTTCCGTATAGGACTATGAACAGGGCGACTGCCAGTACGGAGACTGGCACAAACTGAAGCGCCAATAGGCTTAGGACTACCCCTAGTGCTGTCTCTTATACA
>CAZQDW010000168.1:0-1657 GCA_964592315.1 uncultured Candidatus Bathyarchaeia archaeon | reverse complement strand
ACCCCTAGTGAGGTGGCCATCAGGAACCTTTTGTACCCGAATGAGTCAGCGGCTTTCCCTCCGATCCACTGGGCTGGAACCCCGAAAGCCAAGATCAGCGTATAAGCCATCGAAGCCCACATCGGGTCTACCGCCTTAACCTCTCTCAGGTAGGTTGGGAAGAAGTATTCAACTCCTTTCATGAACAAACCTATGGCTACGTTGAAGACTAGGACTATCCACAGGTCCCGGATTTTCAACACTTCGCGAAATCTTGTCTCTGAAACCGTTCTGTTTCCAGATTTCGCCATGCTCTTGGCCATTGACACCGCAAGGATTATGCAGATCGCTCCAAAAAAGATGAAGGCAAGACGCCACCCAAAGTATGAGCCGATGAACCACGCTATTGTGGGTGTGAGCACTACGCCTAGGGTTCCGCCCACTCCATGAAGTCCCATTGCTTCGCCAGTTCTAGTGCGAAAAGTCTTGGATATCAGGGAGTTCGCGGTTGGATGATAGAGGCTGGCCCAGATAGCGATCAAGACCGATGCGGATGCGTAAATTCCAATATCGTTCGCAAAAAACATAAGAAACGTTGAGATCCCCGAAAGAGATAGAAAAAAGGTGATTACCTTCGTTTCCCCGACTCTGTCACCTAAGGGACCTCCGATAAGTGAACCTGCGCCGTAAATGAAGGATGCGGCGGCGCCGACTGTTCCCATGACGAATTTCGAAACCCGTAGGTCGCTCATTATCACGGTCAAGAGCGGCGGCGCAATCACAAACAACGAATGATTAAGTGAATGCGCTGCGCCCAGCGTAACCAGCAACATGCTCTTATGATCACTGGCCAATTTGGATTCCTCTTGAGGAGTGACTCAATCGAAAACTAGTTAATAAGAGTTGAGGCTACGAGTCAACAGTCTTTTCTGAGGCACGGAAGAGATGCATGTCAGGAAGAAACTCTGAAAGAACATATCGAGGTTCTCCATGGGAGTCAAGCAAATCTCAAATCTATGCTGCACCAAAATGGGAGAGATCGAACAGATTGAAATCATAGTCATGGCAGAAGTCGTTCAAATGCACAGATAGAGGTCACCTCAAAAATCGCTTCAGTCGCACCAACGCAGGTACAGAAAGTTAATTAGAGCATCACAGATCATATTCATAGGGCTAGTTCATGGACATAGTGAATGTGCTCACTCAGGCTTTAGAGAATGCTAAGAGGGCAAGAACCATGAAGCCTGAAAGTGGAGCTTATACCTCGGCCGTTCGCTGGGAGCTCTATGCCTCGCTTCAGAATCTGCTCGATGGTTTGGCAATGATCGTTGCTGACTTGGGGCTTAGGAAGCCCGGCACATATTCGGAGCTCGGCGGCGTTCTACGAGAAGCCGCCGTCTTAACAAAAGAAGAAGAACGAGACATTAAGATTATTGCGAGGGCGAGGAATACTTTGGCTCACGCCTACCGCAGACTTGAGGTTGACGACCTTTCGAGTATAGAGCGGGAGATTCTGCCCTTAGCCGAAGCGATCTCGAAGAAACTGGTGGGCTACATTACTGAAACTGGGCTCGATCCGGAACAGGCTAGTGAGATAGAGGATTTGAGAATCAGGCTTGAAGTGGTCTTCAAGATGCATGGGGTTGCGTTAGCCTATCTCTTCGGAAGCAGGTCTAGG
>CAZQDW010000167.1:0-4622 GCA_964592315.1 uncultured Candidatus Bathyarchaeia archaeon | reverse complement strand
AGAGACAGCCAATAGGAGCTTCGCCTACAGCGTCCGTCAACTCGTCATGGGACATGCCGAAGAGGTGTCTAGCAAACTCCGTTGCAACTGTGACGTTCATCGTGCACAGAAGAGGAAGCCAAGCGTTCGTGGAGTCGCAGAAGGCGGCTATCTCACCTTTCGAATCTATAACTGGGACGTCCGAATACGCGTAGATAGTGCCGGATGTACCGAGACTAGCAGTCACGACTCCTTTCCTCGTGTTTCCCGTCCCAATGGCGCCCATCATGTTGTCTCCTCCGCCAGCGCTAACAAGGACATCTTCGCAAAATCCGAATGTTTCAGCTACCTCTTTCCTCACTCTACCCACGGGATTGTCCGAACCCTGTATAGGCGGCAGCTTATCTTTCAGTTCAGGACCAATAGCTTCGACAACCAGCTTTGACCAAGTTCTCGTTCTGACATCCATGAGAGCTGTTCCAGAGGCGTCACCATACTCCATCACCCTCCTGCCACTGAGATAAAGGTTCAAGTAATCATGAGGAAGAAGAACAGTCTTAAGTCTGGCATAATTCTGAGGCTCATTTCTCTTCAGCCAGAGTATCTTTGAAGCCGTATAACCTGGAGGAATCGCGTTCCCCATAAGGTCTATAACTGCATTCCTACCGCCAAGTTTCCTTGTCAGATAGCTACATTCTTGGAATGTGCTGGTGTCATTCCAGAGCTTGACAGGTCTGATAACATTGTTCTTTTCATCGAGCGGGACAAAACCATGTTGTTGCGCGGAAACTCCGATGGCTCTAACATCCTTGGGGTTAATCTTCGCCTGTCTCAAGGCATCTCTGAGGGTTTTATGTAAGGCGTCAATCCAGACAGATGCATCCTGCTCCTTATGTCCCGGAGGAAGCCCTTCTATCAAGCCGTAACTCTCGGTCGCTTTCCCAAGAACAGAACCGTTCTCACCATCTACAATTATCGTCTTTGTGCTTTGTGTTCCATTGTCAATTCCAACAAAGTAGCTATTCCTAACCAAATTCTTCGCCCATTCCTAATTAGGTATGTAAGGATATTTTAGGCTTTATTGTTTGAACCCGAATATGGAAACTCGGATGGTCTTGTGATACATACTTAGGAACACTAGCAAAGGGTTTTTTTGGGCTACGCGCACCTATGTTTGGGTAAGGTCGTAGTCTTGTTGTTCTTCCAATAAAGACGGAGATGTGATACAACCCTTTCCTGTAGCAACTCTAAGATTTCTGGAATCGCGAGCACTATTTACGAAGCTAAAGAACTTATAGTCGCTAACTCGGAATATGTGTGTGAAATGCTGGACTCTGAGATACTGAGGAAGAGAAAATGCTGGAAAACTTGGAGGAAACTCGAATATCGCTATCCTTACTAGAGTACGAACGTGATTTGCCAAGACGACCAAGTCAGCGTACACGCTCAGAGAGTTTCGCAAGAATCCTCAAGCTCATTGATTCAGGTAAACTTTACAGCTTGCACATAGATGTCATGAGACCACCATTGATTCCTGACAGATCCGCATTTCCGATCGAGCTTGTTAAGCAGGTATACCAAGAGTTCCACGAAAAAATAGTGCTTGAGATACACCTGATGGTCAAGGAGCCAGATCTCCTTGTTCAAGAGATAAGCAAGTTCGTTCAGCAGAAAGAGAGAAGAAAAACATCGATGATTATACAGTGCGAAGCGTACGGCTCAGAGCAAGAGATAGTAAACACATTGGGAACCATAAAAGGTCTGGGCTACAGGGCTGGAATCGGAATCAACCTGTCAACCTGCTTCAAGAGTCTCACAGACCAAATGATAGAGATCTCAGATCTAGTATTAGTCATGTCCGTCCCGATGGGTAAAGGAGGACAAGAGTACAGCGATCAAGCAACTGAAAGAATCAGAGATATCTCAAAGAGGTTCCCAGAAAAAGCTATTAAAGTTGACGGTGGAATAAACGATCGGAACACTGCATCAGTGGCAAAAGCAGGAGCAAAGATACTAGTAGTAGGCTCATTCGTTACAGCAAGCAGAAGACCATTAGACGCTCTCAAGAGACTCGAAAAGGAGCTGACAAATCCTGAATGATCTCCGATAAAATATTTAAATTTGTACGTAAGATAATTATTCACCAATTAGAGTGAGGAGAGAATGGTTTGAAGATAGGTATTCTGACAGTGCTATTCAACGAATGGAGTCTAGAGAAGGTTCTAAAATACGTATCAAGCCTAGGCTACGAGGCTGTTGAGATCGCGGCGTGGAAAGGCAGTAACCACATAGATATCGATAAGATATTGAAGGGGGGCGCAACCCAGTACAAAAAGTCGGTTGAGAAGTACGGGCTGATCATCTCCGGGTTGAGCAACCACCTTGAGGGACAGCTAACCCTTGGTCCTTTGGATTCATCGACAGACGACTGGTATAAGGGCTCGCCAGAAGAAAAGGTGAAGTACGGTATGGAACGCATGAAGAAGACGGCTGAAGCTGCAGCTGCGCTCGATGTACAAGTCGTAAACGGTTTCGTGGGGGCACCAAACTGGGGAGCTTGGTACATATTTCCACCAGCCTACGAGAAGATTTACGAAAAGGGCTTTGAGTTGTTCGCGGAGCGTTGGGGCGAGATTCTTGATACCTTTGCTGCTCATGGGGTCAAGTTTGCTCACGAGGTGCATCCGCAGGAACAGGCCTACAACATTGAGACGGCTGAGCAAGCGATCAAGGCCGTGAACGGAAGGAAAGAGTTCGGCTTTAACTTTGATCCAAGTCACCTAGTCTGGCAAGGCATTGACCCAGTCATCTTCATCAAGAAGTTTGGGGACAGGATCTACCATGCGCATGCAAAAGACGCTGAGTTGGTGAAAGAAAACCTCGCAACATCAGGTCACATACCAACCGGGTCTTGGATGAGGCCGAACAGAGGCTTTAGATTCCGAGTTGTGGGCTGGGGAGATGTTGAATGGAAGAGGGTCATGACCGCTTTGCTAGAGGTTGGATACGACTACGTACTGAGCTATGAACATGAAGATCCAGTCATGAGCCGAGAAGACGGATGCGAGAAGTGCATTGCTTTTCTGAAGCCTTTAGTTATAAAAGCTCCGTTGGAGAAGGTTTGGTGGTGACTATGTCCGAGAAAGAAGTCGGATTTGTTCGGATGGGAAAGGTTGAAGAGGTGCCTAAAGAAGTAAAAGAGATCGGCGTGGGAGTGCTTGGCTACTCGTTCATGGGCAAGGCGCACACAAACGCGTACATTAAGATGCCGTTGTTCTTCTACCCTCCCCCGGCCAAACCGAAACTGGTGGCTATCTGCGGACGAACAGAGAAGTCCGTAGCAGAAGCAGCCAAAAGATACGGCTACGAAAAATACTACACAGATTGGAACGAACTTGTCAAGGATGACATGATTCAGCTAGTAGACAACGGTCTCCCGAACAATATGCACGCGGCTCCATCGATAGCCGCTGCTGAGGCGGGAAAACACGTTATCTGCGAGAAGCCTCTAGCCATGAATGTCAGCGAAGCAAAGAAGATGTATGGAGCCGTTGAGAAAGCCGGAGTAAAACATATGGTAGGTTTCAACTATCGTTTTGTCCCCGCTATTGCTTTCGCTAAGAAGCTGATTGATGAGGGATACCTGGGAAAGATTCTGCAGTTCAGAGCGGTATACCTTCAAGAGTGGATTATGGACCCGAGTTTCCCACTTGTCTGGCGGTTGAGAAAGAGCGTTGCGGCTTCAGGCGCTCTAGGAGACCTCGGCGCGCACGTTCTGGACCTGGCTAGGTATCTTGTGGGAGATGTCGAATCCGTCTGCGGCATGACCAAAACATTCATTGGAGAGCGCCCATTGCCTGAGGATCCTTCAAAGAAGGGAAAGGTCGATGTGGACGATGTTTTTATTTCCCTGCTAAGGTTCAGGAATGGCGTCATCGGAAGCGCGGAAGCGTCTCGTTTCTGTGCGGGACGGAAAAACTTCCAGAGGATTGAAGTTCACGGGGCAGAGGGATCAATCGAATTCAATTTAGAACGGCTCAACGAGCTGAATGTCTATTCGAAAAAGGACCCCGGCGATAGAATGGGCTTCAGAAACATACTTGTCACAGAGTCAGTTCATCCCTATGTTGACCGTTGGTGGCCGCATGGTCACATAATCGGTTGGGAGCACACCTTCGTCCACGAAGTCTACCATCTGATCGACTGCATTGTCAACGACAAGTCTATAGCACCAATGGGCGCCACCTTCTACGACGGCTTGAAATGCCAAGAGATACTAGAGGGCATCCTAAAATCATCTGAAAAGGGCAAATGGGTCACTCTACCTTCTTAGCCTCCCCACATTTTTGTTTTATGCAGTCTTGCACTCTTCCAGTATCGTCCGTTTCTCTGAGGTCGAATAGGTTATCGTACCCAGCTTGGTTATTTGAATCGTTCAGGTCGATAGTGTTGATAGGAAAGAGGATCGTCTTCAAGGAGAAAGGTTTCGTAACTGTCGAAGAGTTTGACCTAGAACAGCCAACGCCTGATCAGATATTGATTGAGACAGTGAGCACGCTCATAAGCCCGGGTACGGAAACAGCCTTCCTACTGGCTTTGCCGAATACGCCGGGCGTTTTTCCACAGTGCCCAGGATACTCAAA
>CAZQDW010000166.1:0-4634 GCA_964592315.1 uncultured Candidatus Bathyarchaeia archaeon | reverse complement strand
TTGCGGAGGACAACCTTATGTGGTTTCTGGCTCGTAGAGGCCCTGATGTTTGGGCGGCGGTCCTAACCCTCTTTAGAGGGTTCGCAAAGGAATTTGCAGAAGAGATCGAGGCTCAACTAATCAAGGATCCAGAACTTGACAAGTACGATCTGTTAAACCACTTCATGAGCCTAAACCCACTGAAAGAAGAAGGATAGTCGGACTTCGCTCACTGAATTGCCATAGAAATCGTTTTCGAGGCATCGTGGCAAAGCGACATACGCAAGCATTTCGTAGGAATTGGCGTGGGTTTCAAGTTTCGCTCTGTAGATTCCAATCCGTCAAAGAATTGCGGCCAGAATTTTCAACTATCAGTCTGTCTTTTGCTGCTTGGTTTTCTGTTCACGTTCCATTATTATTCTAGAATTATCCGCATAGATGGATAGAGTGTTTCCTTCTTTGATGTTGAGGTAGTCGGCTATCTGTTTCGGTATGGTGACTCTTAGGCTACTTCCGATCTTTACCACTTTCATATCGAATTTTACTGGCAAGGCTTTATCCGTTCCGGTGTATAGCCCGAAACTATATTTAAATATAAGCTATATTCTGATATATCCTTTAGATATATATGCCGAGGGGAAGATAGTGCCGCAAGCTTGGATCGATGTTCAAGCAAAAAATATCAAATCCGACACCGCACATAAATATGTCTTTGACATCGGATATTCAGAAGGGTCGTTACAACGTCCAAAATGGTCGGAAGAAACTGTGTCTAGGGTAATCCCTCTCAGGTATCCAGGTGGCAAGTACTATGCCCTCGCCCAACTAAGGCAATTCTATTCATCTTTGGAGCATGATGAATATCGTGAACCATTTGCTGGAGGAGCTACGGTCTTCTTTTCAAAGCATTTGGTGAAGTACAACTGGTTAAACGACATAGATAAGGAACTCATCAATTTATATCAAGTAATGGCGAATGCACCCTTGAGGTCGCAACTGGTTGCCATGCTGTCCAAAGAAGTCGCTTCGAAGCAGAGATGGCAAGAAGTTAGAAAGTTGAACCCACAGACTTCCCTCGGGAGAGCATTCAAATATTACTACCTGAATCGGACCTCTTTTAGCGGAAAACTCTCCTCTCCCGCGTGGGGTTACAGACCCAAACGCAGCCTCCCACCAGAGCGATGGTACGAAAGGATAATTCCGTGTGGCAGAAAACTTGAGCACGCGAAACTGACTTGTCTCGATTTCAGCGAGGTCATCCATGCCCCAAAGGTCGGCAAGAACTTGCTGCTATATGTTGACCCGCCCTATTATTCTCCACCCAAGCACAAGCATTATGTAGGTGGTTTCGAAATGAAAGACCATTTGCGGCTACGTGACTTGCTAAGGAATACCGAATACAATTTCATGCTGACATACGACGATGTACCGGCCATCAGAGAGATGTATGATTGGGCATTCATCTACCCTATCAGTTTCTATTATAGGGTGGGCAATTCTCAAACCCAACATGGCCGAAGGAGACGAGGAAGCGAGATAGTAATAACCAATTACAGAATTCCAGAGATAAAGAGGATTGAAGATTACGCCTAAGCAAACTACTCTACTGCCTCCTGGACATCAGGATATAGTGTATGGTCGCGAATGGGTCGATTCCCCGTTCCGATATCCAGGTGGCAAGTTTTATGCCTTGAAATTCATCATGCCTTTCATAAATGCAGTGGAACATGATGAGTACCGGGAGCCATTTGTAGGGGGAGGCGCCGTCTTTTTTGCGAAGAAAAAGGTTCAGTTCAACTGGCTAAATGACTTAGATGAATATTTGATGTTAACGTATCAGGTGATGGCAGATCCAAAGTTGAGAACCCACCTTGCTGAACTTCTAGGAAGAGAGGTGGCGACTCCTGTCCGTCATGCAGAGGTGAAGAACCTGGAGCCCATTACACCTTTGGAAATAGCGTTTCGCACGTACTATCTGAACCGAACCTCTTTCTCCGGTATATTGCACAAACCTGCTTGGGGTTACAAGATAGGTCAAAGTGTGGAACCTAAAGGGTGGCCAAGGAAGATTATGATCGCAGGAAAGAAGTTAGAAGGAGTAACACTAACGGCTCTCGACTTTGAGAAGGTTATAACAGCGCCTCCACGAGGGAAAAGGGTTTTCATGTATCTTGATCCGCCTTATTACGCGTCAGACCAGAAACGGGCATATGAAAAATCATTCACTGTGGAGGACCACAACCGTCTCTTGAATCTTTTGCGTAAGACAGAATACCTCTTCTGTCTCTCATATGACGATTGCCTTGGGGTCAGGGAGATGTACGCATGGGCAAACATGTACTCTAGGCAATGGTGGTATTGTACAGCCAACTGCAGAGGAGCTCCACGGAAGAAAGGAAGAGAGCTCATCATCACGAATTATGAAGTTAAACGATACGTAGACGCCAAGTTGAAAATCTAATACTCGGGCAACAAATCAACGTTGTTCAATTTCTGTTTGCTAACATCAAATCTGAATACCGGCTTCACATACTCGTCTCCCCATTCTAATGATCTCGGATGACGAGGAAGGTCTGACATCCTCATAAAGAGGAAATTGTAGGCGTCCCATTCTACTCCGAGTTTCTTCGCAGTGTTGATTGGGATGCGTTTGGGGTCTATGACTATGGCAAGCACTTCGAAATCGGAACGTCGATAGAGTCTGACAGGGGTCCGGCTGTGGGAGCACTGAGTTTCGCAGCCCAAGACGTTTCCTCTACAAAGTCCTTCAGTTAGACCCTTGACTTGTATACGAAGCCTTATCTTTTTCGACTGCTGCCAATATACGTAATCAACCTTCACCCTACTTCGGGTGTCGAGGTCGGTTGGTTCCTTGAGTTCTATCCTGTTCTGAGTGATGAATTTCATAAAGTGAAATTCACGTACGCTTCCAACAATCAGCTGGTTCCAAACTCGGAAGTTTTCTTTGCTCATGATGGCTTTGATGATTTCTAGATCCCCATAGCCGATGGCTTTACTCATCTTCGGTAGAATTGAGCTCTTTGAGGGGTCTGGAAATATTAGCCTATCCTTATCGATGCTAATAAGATCATACCGATTAAGCCAAGGAGTGTTCCAATCGAAAGGTAGCGGGTCGGCTATGTATTCTCCCCATTTCAACTTTGGATTTAACCGGCCTCTTGTAGTCAACTCGGCTGCGGGACATATTATCACACCTTCTTTCGGGTGAAGCCCAACAAAGAAGTTCGCGAATTTTCCGGGCAAATACAGCGCCTCAGGGTGTTTTTCGCGACCATGTGTCTTGTGCATTCGGAATGCGACCACCTTGCCTTCGATAGTCCCTCTCCAATAAGGGGTCTTGAGCTGTAGAGTACGTCCATTCAGTATTCTATCTACGACCTCATCTCCCCCAACTTTCCTACAATCATAACCACTACGTGCCATCGATTCGTCGAACCATACTTCGAAGGCATGACCACGTATAGATCGGAGAATATGAGGTTGATTGCTGCAGAACTCATCAAATTCGCTAGCAGTCATTTTGATCGATTCTAAGCGCTGAAAGAACCCTTTAACAGGGTCCTCGCTCGGCTTCTCTCCGTAATTATCGATGTAGCTGTCGAGTTTGGTCATCCTTGCACGAATGGCCGAACGAACTCTAACCAAGACCTCTGGGTCCCTAAGTCTCGTATTTTCTCAGGTCACCAATAAACAATATGGTATGGGTTGAGTGAAGTGATACGACTAAGCAGAAAGACTATGATAGAGTCCTAGGGCTTCTTCTCATCTAATCCTGTATGAATCGCTTAACGGTCTCTCGGTGGGAGGAAAGCACCCGATGTATATCTTCAATTTCATCAGGGGTCAAGACAAGGGTCTGTCCGCTGATCTTGTGAAAGGCTCCTTGCCAGTGCGGTCTCAGAAGCAGATCGACCTTGGCTCTATCTCTTTCCCCTGTCACCACCAAGAAAAGCTTAGGTCTCCAGACATCCCTAGCATGCTGCAGCTTCGATAGAGCGCCGTTCACATTTCCCTTATCCTGAATCTCGAAGACATGGCTTGGCGGAAGAGCCTCAATCTCTTTCCACACCACATCGAAAACATAAGGAGGACCCGGGAACTCCGTATGCGTTTGTTTGCCCAACACTTCACCGATTTCTCTAATCTTTGACTTCAGACTCTCATGAAGTGGCTCTACGGGTTTCGGCTCAATTGTCGGAGCTATAGGCACCACTCCTCTTTCTACCTCTTTTGGCTTCTTAGCCCTCCAGTATCCTCTACCAGCAGACTCGACTAGGCCTCTTCGTTTAAGTGCTTGTAGTGCCCACGCTGCCTTGTGCTGCCAGAGAGGATGTTTCTGCTTGCACCATGGGCAGGGGAAAACGCTGTCATCACACAAATCTGGCACTCGTTTCTTGACCCCTGAATAGATATCTCCAACACGAAGGGGCCCATCGGATGAACTCAGTGTTTCGTATACTGCTTGCTCAAGCCTATTCATCGGAATTCCTCCACAATTCCCCAACTAATTATGAAGATTCTGCTTCCGATATTAGACTTCTCGGTTTGTCGTGTGTTTTTTCTAATCTTTCCGAACATTCTCCTTTATGAGCCCCTTTTTCAGTTGGTCGAGCATCATCTTGCTGAGCTGAGAT
>CAZQDW010000165.1:0-4639 GCA_964592315.1 uncultured Candidatus Bathyarchaeia archaeon | reverse complement strand
AGAGGTTTCCTCAAAAAGAAAAAAGACGGCGAAATGTACTATTCGACAAAGCCATTCCAAAGCATAGTTAACAGGTATCTCTCAGAGGGCAGAGCGGAGTCATTAGGAAAATACGTAGATGCGTTAGCGATTAATCGAATGAAAGAGTATGTGAAGCATGCAAGAGCAGACCACTATCCTGAAGGCAAAATAGTGGCTGTTCCAGAGGCTGTTCTGGAACCAGTTTCGATCACATTACCCCTCGAGAATGCAATCAACGTCTTGGAGAAGGCAAGGTCCTTCTCACTTCGTGACCTTGAATGCCGAATGACCTATAAGAATTGCGATAGACCCGTTCGAACATGCCTCGGACTCAACGAATTCTCCGATGAACTTGTAGAACGGCAAGTAGCAGAGAAAATCTCTATGGAAGAAGTGAAAAAAGTCTTGCATCTGACCAATGAGTATGGGCTTGTACATCAAGTCATTTACACTGACTGGCTGAAAGGTGAAGTCTCTGACATCTGCAGTTGTTGTCCATGCTGTTGTCTACACCTACAAACCTTTATGAACTATGGGGTTAAACATCATATAGCAAAGTCAGGGCTAGTGGCGACAGTTGATCCAGAAAAATGCAGTGGTTGCGAAATATGCATCAAACGATGCATCTTTAACTCAAGAAAAATCAAAAATGGCAAAAGCTTCGTAGTCAAAGAGAACTGCTATAGATGCGGTCTCTGCACCACAACGTGCCCCAATGAAGCTTCAAGAATGGTTTCAGCATCCCTTTGAAGACTCAAAGTAAGGTTCTTCCCTGTTCTTGACGCCCTTTCGTCGTAACCGATCCAGTGCTTACCTTCAAAACGTGCATCTCCCACTTAAGTAAAAGGAAAGCCTTACTAGTCAGCATTACATGACGCTTCCAGCGCATCAATGAGATCGTTCAACCCGACGTATGCTGCTATCTATCCCCCCACTACATCATAAGAAGTTGTATCTCGTGTGTTTCCCCCAACAGGAGTGTCCGTAGCCTAACTATCATGGTGGCAGTAGCGATCTGTAGAATCCGGGCACGTTCCATTCTCCTTTGTACGCCAGCTAGTCCCTTTGGCTCAGTAAGCTCTCACCGTGTAGCCTCTTGTAGCCTCGAGTCTTCCAGTGGTCGGATCAACTCTGAAGCCCATAGCCTCAAGAGCCTCAACGCCTAGGAGAGGCTCCTTCATCTCCATGATCAACGCGATGGCTGGGACCCTTCTCTTCTCAACCTCAACTTCCACGACCGTCGTCTCGACCGTGAGCTCTTGGCCATTGGCAAGTGATGCCTTCGTCTTGAAAGGTAGGCGGATTGCGCCTATTTCTTCGGTTAGGCTTGGGGGGAGGATGAGGTAAGTTGAGCCGGCGTCAACGAGCATCCTAACAGCCCTTGTAGACTTCAAGCCGGCAACTTCAGCTTCAACTTCTATGTGGCCCAGGGGAACCCCTCACTATACAGTTTAGTCAGAGCTCGTAATATACCTATAGCTGCGGTTCACTCGAGAGGAGACGCAAACCAGGATGTATCCCCTCTTAGAAGTCTGATCCATGCCTCCTTGCATGGTAACGTCAAAAGAAGAAGCCTACTTTTGCTGAGCATCTCTTCAGACTCGGTTGGGAAAAGTGAAGAGGGGAGGGGGTCTAGACTTGAGCCTATAGCTATAGGCTATCGAGCTTCAGAAGGTCCATTCATTCCTGTTGCTCTGTGCGTATTCGGCATACCATTCTATGTACAGAAAAAAGAAAATGGGACGCTTTTTTGCGTTTATCAAGTATAGTCAGGGACAAAGAGAATTGGAGGGCACCGTGCTTCAGTCTTTGCTTCTGGAAGGTCGGTTGGTCTTCGGAGCTGATTGTACCAATGTGTTCCATGCCTGTCACGGTGATCGCAAATCTAAATAAAGCCCTTCAATATTACTATCTGTCTGAGGCTGTAACCATGCCGTACATCATCTATGCCAGAGGCGTCGTTGGTAGGTTCAACCAGTTCATGGAGGAGCTCCTGAGCGAACTTGCTAGAAAAGGAGTCCACATCTCCGATCGAATGCCTATCGAAGGCGGACTATCCATGTCAGTCAAATACACGGATGAGAAAGGAGACATGGCCATCACGCGATACCAATCGGATATTCAGGTTTCGTACTCTGCCTCCGGGGGGCCTGAGACACTGAAAGGAGCACTCACAGGAGCAGCATCCGGAGGTGGACTCGGCGTAATCTCGGGAGTCTTAACAGGCAGGAGCGACAAAGATAAGATCACGGCTGGCATAGCAGGCGCGATAACTGGAGGTGCCATCGGAACCTACAGAGGACATGAGAAAGGAGTAAGAGAGAAGATAACCTTTGCGAAACTCCTAGCTGCGACAGTCACGCAAGTAGAGAGGAAGATGCTGACCATGGAGAGGATGGAGATAGCTGCGCAGAGCAGAACGAAGGCGGAGAAAGAACGCATGCTGATGGAGAAAACAAGACTAGAATCTCAGATTCAACGGCTGCAAGGGGAGTTGGAATCCTTGGAATCTGAAGAAGAATCGAAGAGGACCGATGCCGAGGCAAGACTGTTGGAGGCAACTGCGCGACATGAACAAAGGTATCCCGACAACAAGGAGATGCTGGACAAGATGACCGCGATGGAGAAGAAGAAATACGAAGGCGAGCTGAAGAGAATAGAATCAATCTATGGCAGAAGAAGAGCCTACATCAGTCCCAGGATAACGGAGATGGAAGCAAGAATAAAACTGCTGGACAGCAAGATTGAGCAGAGCCCAAGCTGATATTTTCGACGGACTGAACCAGAACAACTGTCATCAGCATTACGCTTATTTGGGCAGAGACAGAGAGAGTACAAGGTAGGTGTGATCATTGACCTCCTCTCTAGATGTCATCGTGCGAGGCGGCTGGATCATAGATGGCACGGGTAATCCTTGGTTCAAGTCGGATGTCGCCGTAAAAGGCGGCAGAATATCCAAAGTTGGGCATCTGGGTTCCGACATGGGTGAGCTCATAATCGATGCGGAGAAGATGGCGGTCTCTCCGGGCTTCTTAGATATGCACTCCCATTCAGATTTCATGCTATGGGTTAACCCCACTTCAGACTACAAAATTCGACAAGGAGTAACAAGCGAAGTCATAGGCAATTGCGGTAGTTCTGCCGCACCTCTCATAGGAGAAGCGAAAGAAGATGCCGAGAGAAGTGTGAATGAGCTTCCAGGCGGCGGCCCAGAAAAGATGCCGAGATGGTCAACCCTTTCCGAATACTTGAACCATCTCGAGAGACAAGGGACAACAGTTAACGTCGCAACTTATATCGGTCACTCAACTGTTAGAAAGTGTGTTCTGGGCTATGAGAATAGAAAACCAACCGAAAGCGAATTGAATGAGATGAAGGGTCTCGTTGCGCAGGGAATGGTTGATGGCGCGTTCGGCATCTCGACTGGATTGATCTATCCTCCTGGTTGCTTTGCTGATACCTCGGAATTGATAGAGCTATGCAAGGTTGTTGCCAGATATGGCGGAATTTATGTCAGCCACATAAGGAACGAATCCGATCTCCTGATTGAAGCTGTAAAAGAGGCCATAGAGATAGGAAGAAAGAGCGGCTTACCAGTGCACATTTCCCATCATAAAGCGGCTGGAAGGCTGAACTGGGGAAAAGTCAAGGAAACGCTATGGATAATTGAAGAACTCAGACGGGAAGGATCAGACGTAACATGCGACGTCTACCCTTACACAGCAGGTTGCAGTTGGAGCCTATCTCATATGCTTCCAAAATGGGTTTCGGAGGGCGGAACCAAGAAGCTCGTTGAAAGATTGAGAGATCCTGAAATCAGAAGAAGGATAAGAGAAGATATTAGCGAAGACAAAACGGTTTCTCCCTTGGTAAAGCATGGTGAGTGGGAATCCATAATGGTCGCTTCAGTCACGTCTGAAGAGAACAAGCGCTTCGAAGGTAGAAGTGTCGCCGAGATCTCTAAGGCGAGGGGAATAGACCCAATGGATTGCCTCTTCGACCTCATGATACAAGAAGAGGACGAGATTACTGGCATCTTCTTCCTCATGGAGGAGGACGACGTATCTACCGTGATCAAACATCCAGTATCGATGATAGGGTCTGACTCTGTGCCTCCAAAGAAGACCGGTCTTGTCCATCCTAGGAACTATGGAACCTTCCCACGTGTTATTAAGAGGTACGTCCACGAGAAAGGGATTTTAACGTTGGAAGAGGCCGTTCGAAAGATGGCATCTTATCCAGCTCAGAGGCTTGGCATAAGAGATCGAGGTCTCATCAGGGAAGGTATGTGGGCGGACATGGTGATTTTTGACCCTAAGAAGATTTCAGATAAGGCCACTTACGAGGATCCGTTTCAGTACCCAGACGGGATAGAATACGTCTTTGTCAACGGAGCCTTGACTATTAAGAAGGGCGGATACACAGGAGCCTTGGCGGGAAAAGTCCTTCGAAGATAGAGAACTGGGCCCCCTTCTTATTCTATCGCTCTCATGAGCGCAAGCCAAAGATGATCAGACGATGGTTTCGGCAAAGTCTGGATCTTCCCGCTCTTGGTTGCTATCGTACGACTTTCCGGATCTTCTAGAAATTCTCCAATGATGGAGGCGTGGATTCCTTC
>CAZQDW010000164.1:2436-4644 GCA_964592315.1 uncultured Candidatus Bathyarchaeia archaeon | reverse complement strand
ACAGGTTTGCCAAGCTTTGCTGATCTATAGCAAGCCTCGACGAGTTCAACGGCCTTGTATCCTTCGTGGAGGTCGACTGCGACCTCCCTATCTTCAACTAAAGCGTTTATGAACTCTTTGTCTTCTTCGACGAATCCCCATGATTCTAATCTTGCGAGCTGACTGAAGTCATGAATCACTATCTCTTTGTTGAGCCCAGGACAGTAAGTAATCCTCACTGCCTCTTCAGTCATGGCGCAGGAGTGGTCTCCGAAGATCTCGACACGTTCGAAGGGAGAAGTCCAGCTGGCATGTGCCGACGAATTCACGGAAGCTATTCCGCCGTCTCTAAACTGGAGTGATATGACGAAATCGTCGAGTTGATCCTTATAGAGATTGGACCTCGCGAGGCTCCATACTTCCGTCACATCTCCTAGAAACCACCTTAACAAGTACAGCATGTTAATCGTGCTCTCGTAGAGAAAACCTCCAGAGATCTTGGGATCTGCTACCCAGCTGGGATTCTTCAGTTCCCCACGGACCATTTTCGCATCAGCGATATAAGGGGTCAATTCTCCTATTTCGATCAGCTCTTTTATCTTCTTGTAGACGGGCCAGAAACACCGACTGTGTCTTATCTGATATTTCACTCCAGACTTCTCCACGACTCTAACTATACCCCGGGCGCCTTCAAGACTCGTAGCCATCGGTTTCTCACTGAAAACATGCTTTCCATTCTCAAGGGCCTGAACGGCCTGTTCCGCATGGTAAGCGTTGGGACTAGTTATGAAAACGGCCTCTACGTCTCTGTCGCTTGTCAAATCCTGATGACTAACGTAGGTTTTCGCACCAAACCTTGCGGCAAGCGATCTCGCTGCTCCGCGATTACAATCAGAAACAGCGATTATTTTGACTCGCTTGTTCTTATTGAGGGTCTCCGCGTGGATACTACCGGCGTAACCGGCTCCTACGATCCCGACATTGACCATCTTTCAACATACCCCTCTGCAGATCTGAATTTCTTTATGCTTAAAAAAGTTAATTGAGGATGTGTTCGCCGATCATCCGTTAGCAATCGAATAAAACGTCCCACAAATGACCCAGAAAGCTAGATTCGATCTTTTCTGCCAGATCGTTGGTTAGAAAGTCCATCATCCTCGGACTCCTCGACTCGAAGGAAACCGCTGTCGATCAGTCTCTTCAATGCTGAGTTGATCTCCGACCTCGAGTATCCATAACTCTGAACTTCCCTCATTATGGCTCTTCTGGAGTAAGTAAATCCGGGAATCTTGGTTATACCAAGGATCGCATTCTCGCAATTCTTCAGTTTCTCATCATCAAATCTCATGGACAGATTCGTCGGTATCAGCCCAATCGGATACGCGCGAATCGCCAAGTCTTTTTCAATGTATCTTGCGAGAGTATGGTTGTATCTGCCTCCGTGGTAAGTTAAGACGATCTTCGGTTTACAGAACGTGACAAATTCTAGGATGTTTTTGAAATCGGCATGATCACTCAAAGGAAACGCTTTGTCCTTGGACCACAAGGCCCAACCGGAGACTAATGCTGGACTAAATTCCTGACGATTTGAAAAGTCTAGTCCTTTCGGTGCGATGAATATTAGCTCTCTAGAAGAGACAATTTCTTTAGCCTCATCAGTTTTGGCATCAACATAATCCAGTTTATGACCGTAGGACTGGTAGATTCTGCTTATTCCTGAAACTCTCCAATGGGTGACGACGGGAATTCTGGTGGATTCATTGAAAATCCGTATTATCTCTTGAGCATTTCCCAAGGGATCAGTTTGGAATGTTGGTATCTTCCCCCTCTTCATGGTTTCATTAGTCCAACATATCATGTCTTCTGCCACGTCCTCTTCAGAAGGAAAGACGAAGCTGGGGGAACCGAATGTGGCTTCTATGATCAGTACATCACACGGAACAGGTTCAGCAGGCTTCATCGTCTTTGTGAATCTTGTATTGAAGTCTCCAGTGAAAAGAGCAGTTCCTTCGGGTGTTCCGATCTCAAATTCGAAGGAGCCTAAAACATGGCCAGAGCTATGCGGAACGACCTCGATTTCGCCTAAAGTGAGACCTTTAGAGGATAGCGGCTTCCAACTATCTAATCTGTAGCCGTAGTCGGAGACGATATGCGCAGTCTCTTTGGAAGAAGAAAGCGGCAAACCACTTTGTCTGAAACCCCTTGAATGATCGAGATGGGCATGAGAAA
>CAZQDW010000164.1:0-2336 GCA_964592315.1 uncultured Candidatus Bathyarchaeia archaeon | reverse complement strand
TTCATCGGTCATCTTTAAGAGCAGATCTTTTACGTCAAGGTCGGCAAGGCCTAGGCTAAACTCTTCAAGCTTCCTGTCGTAAACCAATGGCCTCTTCTGAAGATTATGTCGGATGATCTTCTCCTTGATTCTAGTTTGCTCTGGCATGGCCAAGTTGAGCATCTCAAGAATTTCGATACAATTCTCTGGGGCGTACCCGTGATAGTGGTTGTTGAAGTAGCCGTAGACCTTTCTGACCTTGTCACCTACCTCCAGTATTTTGGGAACCCACTCCTCGAGTTCCTCGCGGCTGTAATGGTAATCGTACCAAGGGCCTAAGCCACGTCCGTGCCAGCGAACATAGGAGAAATCAGCAGTCACGTGAATCTCAGGTGGGAGGAGGGGCTCGTCAACGACTGTGTAGGCTACGTTATGATCCGATAGAAGCTTCAAGACATCGTCTCTAAGCCATGAATGATCCCTGAACTCAACAGCAAACTCGTATTCTGTGGGTAGAGCATCCAGGAAATTAGCAAGGTTTTCACGATTCCTTCCATAGACAAAGCTTGGAGGCAGCTGAATCAATATAGCGCCTAGCTTTCCTGCTCGATATAGTGGTTCCACAAGCTCCAAGAAGCGGAACAAATCATTCTTCACGCTCAGCTCTAGGCTCAGATTCTTCTCGTGCGTTAAGACCTTGGGCAGTTTAGCCGAAAAGATGAAATCTTTCGGAGAAGATCGGAAATAACCATATATCTGAGACTTTGTCGGATATCGATAGAAGGTCGAGTCTATCTCCACGGTTTTGAAGAAGTTACGATAGTATGAGAACATCTTTTCGCTCTTGTCGTAGAATGGACCTACCCACTCAGTATAAGACCATCCGCTCGTACCGAACAGGAAGACAGCCAAATCGGACACATCCGGAAATAACTATGAAGGAAAACCCTAATTAAAGCCTTGACGGAAAGTGGGGATTGGAGGCCGAGACTTGTCAAAATGCTTTGTCGGCGCCGGAGGCTGGGCATACTTCAAAGTTCCCGGCTTGAAGTCTTTAGAAGCATACTCAAAGCTATTCAGCTTCGTGGAGGTGAACTCGACATTCTACGCCTTCCCCGACCTCAAACTGGTTGAATCATGGAGGCGGAGAGTTCCACAGGATTTTGAGTTTTCGGTGCGCCTCAACAAAGCCGCAACGCACAAGCATAAATTGGAGCCGAACGAGGAGACATTTAAGGTGTTCGATTACACAACGCAGATATGCAAAATATTGGGATCCGAACTGATAGTTGTTCAAACACCCGAGGACCTGCAATACGATCAGAAGAAGGTTCAGTCAGTAAAAGACTTCTTCGAAAGCGTCAACTTGACTGGCCTTAGAATCGCATGGGAAGTGAGAAGAGGGAAAAAGAAAATGCCAGAAGCACTCATAAACGTGATGCAGGAACGGAACGTTATCCATTGCGTAGACCTTTCAAGGGAGGACCCCTCATACGAATCCGATCAGCTCTACACAAGGTTGTTCGGGAAAGGTGAACATAACCTACACCAGTTCTCGGACGGTGAACTTCTGGAAATTGACGGAAGAACGAAGAGAAAAGAATACGAGAAAATCACTGTCAGTTTTCATAACGTCAGAATGTATAAAGACGCGGCGAGATACAAAAGATACAAAGAAACAGGTGAATTTCCGTCAATCACTAGATATGTTGGACTCGAATCATTGAAGGCAGTTCTGAAAGAGGATGCTAAGTTCCCAGCCACCAAAGAAGACTTGATCAAGAACCAAGGATGGAAAGTCATCGATTTCACAAAGGACAAGAGAGTTCATGTTAAACAGATTCTGCGACGGCTCCCAGGAAAGGAATACCGAGACATAGACGAAGTAATTACAAACCTCAATCAATTGCGATGTCTTTAGTTCACTTCGGCTGGGCATCTTCCCCAAGCTTTCAAAAAACAGGAAGCTTGCCCTATATTGAGGCTATTTCTATCGTCTCAAAGAGCAAAAGTCCTCTCAGAACCCTTTACTCTTTCAGGAGCCATCTTGTTATCTGCTTATCAAGGGGCAAATTCTTGCCTTTTCTTGGTCTCGGACTCGCTGGGTATCCTCCTATTGCCTTGTATGCAGCTTCCGCTAGACTGTCCGCCTCTCCCCTATAGAAATCGCGCCATGAGTTGTCATGTCTGAAGCTGGAAGGGCTGATCCAATCAGGCGAGAAGTCGCTTAGCTGACGAGGCTTAATGCAAACGCAGACAATGTCAAGTTTGCGGTGGAGGCTAAGGGGGCACGTGAAAACCCTGGTCAGATCCATCTTGTTCTCCACGATGGTCTTGCCTTGGGGCGAAAGCTCCCT
>CAZQDW010000163.1:3572-4654 GCA_964592315.1 uncultured Candidatus Bathyarchaeia archaeon | reverse complement strand
ACTATCCGAACTTCGAAGGTAGTCCCGCGATTATCGAAAGGTGTACGTCAGGACCTTCAGACTGAGCCCGTTTTTCTGAGCCATCCTCTTCGCGGAATAGAGTGCATGCCTTCGCGACACGGCTCTGCCATGCGACTAAAGATCTCCCCCTTGTCAGCCGGTCCCTAGGGCATAGGAACTTAGAAACCACCATGATCTACGTCCACCTGAGACAAGACCAACCCAGACGTTATGATGTCGTCCGCGTTGGAGTCCGGGATAAGGCTTGGTATGACCCAGCAGATCGCAGAAGGATGGGAGATCGCCCTACAAACCCTGGACGCCGTGTTCTTCCGACGACCCAGATGGGCCCCCCTGATCTCGACCCAGAGAGATCGCTTGTTATTGTTATCTGACAGCGAGGCGGAATAACAACACGCAGACCGACTCCTTACCCGACGTGTGAGCCCGGCTTATCACAATATTGTGATACTGGGCCCTCGGCCGACTCGAGAAGACCTTCTTCTGTTGTAACCGCAAAGGGTTCATAGGAGGTGACAATCATTTGGGAGAAGGAACCGAAGGAAGCGAGATCTGGGAGCCAAAAGAATTGTGAGGGAGTTTACAATTCAGGCATGGTGAACTGGCTGGCGTCTGAAGTAGCCCGGTCTACAAGCAAGTAGTGAAATCGTACTTTGTTGGCTTCCCCGACTTCAAGTCCACTATTGAACACATAGTTGCAGAAGGGGACAAAGTCGCTGTCCAGCGGACAGCTCGCGCAACTCACAAAGGTGAGTTTATGGGAATCGCCCTACGGGTAAGCATGTGACGGTGACAGGGATCAGCATCATCAGCATCGTAGGCAGCAGGATCGTGGAAGAGTGGACTGAGATGGACAATCTGGGCGCAATGCAACAACTCGGCGTCATATGAGCCTTTGAATAAGCCACGCGACATTCCCATTACAAATATGGCGGCTATTATCAGGCTGGCTAGATGGCAAAATTCAAGAATTTGAACCAAATTCGAAACCCATAAGGTCGCTCCACAACGAACCGTTTGCTACGAACGTCCGGTTGGCCCCTCAAGCTCTGAAAGAGTTC
>CAZQDW010000163.1:0-3562 GCA_964592315.1 uncultured Candidatus Bathyarchaeia archaeon | reverse complement strand
AGGTCAACGTGGATCGCAGACTTGAAGGAGAAGTCCAACCTTTCTCTAGTGACACAGGGTTTCTAGTGTTCGCCAGGCGCTTTGGGATATCCTTCGTCTTCCAATTGAACCGTCGTGTGGTCAATACCAAACTCTTCCTTCAGTATACGGATCAGATTCGAAGTCAAGTCTTTCTTGTCGATACCCTCTTCAACCACTATGTGGCCGCTCATGATGCACATCTCTGTAGGCGTCATACACCATACATGAAGATCATGGACACCTTTTACACCTTTCTGTTCAATTATTCTGCGCTCCAGGACGCTTACATCGATATGGGAGGGGACTCCTTCCAGGAGAACGTTCAACGAGTCTCTCACGAGTCTCCCTGAGCTATAGAAAATCAGTACGCCTATCATCATGCTGATTATAAGGTCCGCCTGGTACCATCTGGTGAAATACATGATTAATCCGGCGGAAATAGCTCCAATCGAGCCGAGGGTGTCGGCCGCGACATGAAGGAACGCGGCTCTGACGTTTGGACTTTCATCGGTTGACCTCGAGAGGGTGATCGCGGACATCCCGTTGGCAACTAGGCCCAAAAAAGCAATGATCAGCATGTTCAGGCTTTCTACCTCAACCATTCGTTGAAACCGCTGAATGGCCTCGTAGAAGATGAAGACTACGACCACCCATAGAAAGATGCCGTTCAAAAAGGCGGCTAGAATTTCCGTCCGATAATAGCCGTAAGTTCTTTTCCCGGTAGCAGGTCGCTGTGCAAGCAATGCAGCTACGAGAGCGAAGACCAAGGCAAAGGCGTCGTTTAGCATGTGCCATGCATCCGTAAAGAGGGCCAAACTGTTTGTTTGAATTCCTCCAACCAATTCAATAAAGAAGAAAGATAGAGTAATGCCCGAGGCTGCTGCAAGATATTTTGCCCGTGTGAAAGGATGGAGATGCTCGTGCATCGGAGCCTCCTCATCAGGATTCTACATCCCTTCGTAATAAACTTTAAATCCCTAACGTTTTCCATTAACCCCATTGACAGCCCCAGCTACAATCCGAGCAAGGAGAAGGATGACTTGTCTGGCCTAATTTATGCGATCCCTGCTGTTGCCGCAGTGAGCCTAGTCTCATTGATCGGAATCTTCGCCATATCCCTGAGAGAAGTCACGCTGGACAGAATCTTGTTTGCTCTTCTCCCTTTTTCAGCGGGTTCCATCTTGGGTGCAGCTTACCTGGATTTGCTACCAGAGGCAGTTGAGTTCTTCGGCGAGGAACAACTCTCCGTGGCGGTTCTTTACGTGACCCTCGGCTTTCTTGGGTTCTTCTTCCTAGAACGATTCATCTATTGTTACCACGGACACGTACACGGGTATGATGCCGATGTAGAGGGAAAGATGACGGTTAAGAGATTTGTGTATCTAAATCTGGTCGGAGATGGAATCCACAACCTTCTCGATGGAATGGTCATTGCCGCCAGTTTTCTGATAACGGTTCCAGTAGGGCTAGCCGCCACCGCCGCAGTAATCTTCCACGAACTCCCGCAAGAGATCGGAGATTTCGGAGTCTTGGTCTATGGAGGGTTTACACGATACAAGGCTCTCTTCGTCAACTTCTTATCTGCATTGACAGCCATTGTTGGAGCTCTAGTCTCAAACTACTTTTCAACATATATAGAGAATTTTATTGGTCTGCTCATCGCTTTTGGAGCAGGAGGTTTCATCTACCTTGCAGCCTCCGAATTGATCCCTGAGATGCAGAAGGAAGAGAACATTGGCAAATCTGTGGTTCAGTTCGTCATGTTCCTCTTCGGAATATTCCTTATATGGTCTTTCGGCCTCATATTCGCCGAATGATAGATCTCACCCCAAACATCCAAGATGTCCTCATGATCACTTTCGAGGTTCTCTCAGGATGTCCGTATTGCTTAGTTTTTGTACCTAATATGCGGTCGCTTATAGAGGATGAAGAAATATTTAAGTAAGCATCTGATCCTTAATTCAAAGCACTGCGGAGTCTCAAACAACCCAAAATCTCCGATGTGTGATGTGACGATCTTCATGGAAGAAACAGAAGGGTCTCCTAGAAGGTTATACCCTAAGGCGCCCCTAGTAGGCGTGGGAGCAGTTGTTCAACGGGATAGGAAGATTCTCTTAGTCCGTAGGGCTTATGAGCCAGGTAGGGGCCTCTGGTCCATTCCTGGGGGGCTCGTGGAATTGGGCGAAACGGTTCGGGAGGCAGCTAAGAGGGAAGTAGAAGAGGAGACCGGAATCACCGTGGAGATAGGCGAACTCATAGGTGTGTTCGACAACATCGTCCAAGACAAAGCGGGAAAGGTGAAATTTCACTATATCCTAGTGGACTTCCTTGCCTCGTCTATCTCGACGAATCCCGTGATTCATCCCTCATCTGAGGTGTCGGAAGCGCAATGGTTCGTGCCAGAAGGATTGGAGGGATTGCCCTTGACAAAAACCGCGGAGAGACTTCTAAGAGAGGTCAGCTTGCTCCCGTAGTCAGGTGGTAGGTCTAGGAGGGCAGTCAAAATTAGTAGAAAAGGAACTTACTTCAGGCATGAGACCCATTCTACGATTCTCAGTAGAGTAGCGCAGTATATTCCTCAAGTTTCTCAGTAAGCGGATTGACGCGCAATTGCATCGCTTCAAGGGTTATGACTCCCAACAGAACTCTATCAATATGTTTACTCACTAGAACCGGCATTATTCTCCTCTTGCCGTCAATTTCTAGAAGCGCATGCGCCAGATCGAGTTCATCGTAGCCTTTGGCTGTCGAAACCTTAACCTTCTCGCCGATGAGTGCAAGGTTAAGCTCCTTGGCAACTGTTTCCGGGATAACGGTAAATGTAGCTCCAGTGTCCACTAGCGCTCTCGCTTTGACAATCTTCTTTTCCTCTACGCTACAGATCCCGACGTCGACTTCTATGTGGCCCACAGTTTGAAGGAGGCGCGATCTCATTTATAAAGTTTATAAACCTTTAGGGGTCGACCTCCCATGGAAGAAACCGTGTTAAAGGATGTTACTGTTTGGGTAGAAGGTTAGATGTAGTGAAGTCCTTGCTCTTTGGCGGTGCGTTCTAGGTGGCGTATCGCCAGTTTGGCGATGATACCTAAGGCCGCAAGTTGAAGGAGCAGTGTTACCCATTCATATTCAATGCTTATAATTGTCTTCGTTCCCATTACATAGTATCTTAAAAGGTCCATGCCGAAGGTTTGGGGAAGACATTGGCCAATTATTTGCAGTGGCGTGGGAAGAAGCTGGACTGGAATGAACATGCCTGTTAACATTTGGAAGGCAAAGTTGAAGAAGCCGAAGATCGCTGTTACCTGTCTATACCGCAGCGTTAAGGAGGCGAAGATGGCGCCCAGTTGAGCTAAGGCAGCTACTGAAACCATTGTTGCCATCAACCCTAGGATGATACCTTTTATGGTTAATGTCGCGCTGGTAAGCCATAAGCCGATGCAGAACATGGGGATAAAGAACAAGGCTTCTTGAACTGCTGAAGCTGCTATGTTGCTTACAATATACCAGTAACGTGAGAATGGGCAGCTAAAGGTGTAATCAA
>CAZQDW010000162.1:0-4695 GCA_964592315.1 uncultured Candidatus Bathyarchaeia archaeon | reverse complement strand
CTGAGACAGGGATTATGGGTGTTAGGGAGGTTCAGAGAGCCCTCAAGTTCTCCAGCCCAACCCTAGCGGCTTATCACCTGAGGAAGCTGGAGGAGTTGGGCTTAGTCAAGAACGAGCGTGGAGACTATCGTCTGATTAAGGAGGTGAAGGTCGGTGTCCTCAAGGAGTTCATGCGGCTCGGCGCTGTCATGCTCCCCCGCTACACGCTGTACGCTGTAATGTTCACCGCCCTTTTTGCCTTCTACCTCCTCCAGTTCAAGGAGATCAGTTTCTACAGCATCTCCGCCCTGATCTTCGTATTGCTTCCTACAGTCATCTTCTGGTATGAGACCCTCAAGGTGTGGCAGCAGAGACCTTGATCAAGAGTCTTGTACAATTGTACAAAAGCGTTGCATTAAGTAGGACTCTGCACCAATATTCTGAATAGATATGTCGAACGTGAAGCTATGGAAATGGGTCTTGGCAGGTGTGCTGGCGGCGTCCGTCATCATGGGAAGCCTCTTCACCTACTTCACCTACGGTAGCGGCACTCTAGTCGTAATGATGAAGGATCCCCCTGACCACTGGGGCCCTGCCTCTAAGGTGTACATCCACTACAGCGCCATCATGGTTCATAGGGCTGATGCGGGGAATGAGTCTGGCTGGTACACTGTCACGGCTGAGGGTTGGATCAACCTTGCTTCAGTGCTCAATGTCAGCAGGGCTATCGGTCAGGGACCTCTCCAAGCCGGGAAGTATAACATCGTTCGGTTCGAGGTCGCAGAAGCCATTGTCACAGTCGACGGCATGAACTACACAGCCTCTCCCTCAAGCGGGAAGCTGAACATACCTATGGCGAGAGATGGCGTCCAGGTGAACGTGGGTCAGACGTCGTATTTGGTGATAGACATAACGCCAAAGGTAACGGGTTCACCAACCCACGGGTTCAAACTAGTTCCCGCAGCTAAGGCTACACCTGCCTAACAAAAGTATCCTTTTTTTTTGAGATAAGAAATGGACTAGCTACTGAAGGAAAACACATAGTAGAGAGTAAACTGACTAAGGCTTTGGCTCTTGGGGGTTTTCTCCTTTTTTTAACGGGCATGAGCTTGTTTAGGGCTTTTCAGAGTCCTCGTCATCCGTCTCAGCTACGAGGTGTCCCCTGTAGCCACAGTCGTTGCAGACATAGACTGTCGGTAGGATTCCCAATGTGATGGACCGCTCCGGATGGATTTTGGTTGCGCCGCACTTGGGGCAGACTAGGGTGGTCGCTCCCTTGTACTTGATCTTGCCTAGAGCTTCGAGGACTTCCTTGAGCCGCTTCATCTGCTATTGGACCTCTATGTGTTCTGCTGGGAAACCGAGGTTTATGAGAATCTCTCTCGCTAGATCCCTGTGGTCTCCTTGTAGGAGGATCTTCTGGTCTTTCGCTGTTCCACCGCAGGCGCACTTTGACTTCAACATAGCTGCTAGTTTGTCCAGCCTCATCTTCTTAGAATCGATCCCGTCGATGATCGTCGTAGCCTTGCCGAATTTGCGTACTTCAAGCCGTATTCGTATTCTCTGGGCTTCTTTCTCCATCTCGCCGCAGACACAAAGGTCTTTAGGCAGCCCGCAGACTGTACAGATCTCCGCCATTGTTCCGAAAAAGGATTATTCCATGCTGGTATTTAAGGTTTGACACAAAATTCTGGAGACAAACAAACCTGAGCTGTTAACGAGTTCTTGGGTAAAGAAAGGAGACTATCTCTTCATCTTGCTTATTGCTTCCTCAACGAGTTCCTGCTTCGATCTTCTCTTCGACTCCTTCAGCTTCTCCTTGAAGGCTTCGGGGTTCCCAAGAAAGCTGAATTTGTCACATTCATCAAGATCAGGACACTCTGAGCAAAGTTCGTATCCCTTCTCTTTAGAACAACTTCTTATAGCACAGTCAGGCGGTCCCCCTCCTTGCTCACAGCCTGGACAATTAGTGTTTGCCTGTAGCCAGTTCAGAATCTTGTCAAACTGGTTAAAGTCGACTTCTGCTCCCCCAGGCAGCATAGGAGCTATCGAGGCGATCCCTGTTCTCTTTATTGTGTCCTGAAGTCTCCAAGCTGCCTCGCCGATGGAGCCATTTCCCCCTTCGCAGGAAGCACAGGCGATGCTGCATGGACCCATCTGGTTCTTCACACGGTCAAAAGCTTCTCTCCACATATCCTTTCGCAGTGTTAATTTGATCGCTCTTATTTAAATTAGACGGGTTCTATGAAAGCCTAGGAAACAAACAAGAAAGTGAAGACAAAGTTGTAAGAACCGTGAGAAATGGCAGTTCCGACTATGTTCCTAGTATTTAGGGCTACCCATCCCCAATATCCACCTACAAGAAACGTGCGCATGACGCCAGCTACTCCCTGCCGCACATGCATCAACCCGAACAGCACAGAGGAAACAACCAATGCAATCTTTGAATCCTTCCATCTTTGAAGGGAAAACAGGATTAATCCCCTGAACAAGACCTCTTGTCCTAAGCCACCAAACATCCAATAGAACAAACCGTATGCAATGTTCGCCCCAGAATTTGTGTCTGGCGAAAATGTCAAATCAGCAAAAATAAGGCGTCTTAGGAAGGTGGCCAAAACTAAAATCCCAGAATATCCGAGACTGGGAAGTAACCCTTTACGGGTTAACCCTATCTCTGCCAACGATCTTCCATTGTATTTTGTGAGCAGGACTGAACATGCGATGTAAATAGAGTATGTGATATAACTACCTGAAACCTCTGTAAGAAAACCAAAAACATAGAAAGGAATCACAAAGAGTAAAGGCACAACAAATACAAGAACAGCTTCTAAGCTTTCCAACCTCTCTTTACTCATAGAAACGCCTCAGATTCATCCAAATTCACCATTCAATCCTCAAATCTTGCCCAGTTAGATCAATGGTCAGACACTAAGCGTTAAATTCTGCGCTTTAGCGTGCGCTTTTGCTTAAAGGGTTGAGCAGCAGCTGCTTGGCGAAATTTCTCTATAAGCTGCTCTGTATACTTTTCAATGCCAAGGCTCTTTATCTGGTTGTTGGCTTCAATAATTGCTCTCTTGTGTTCTAGTAATGGTTCCTCTTTTAGCTTCTTGCAAGGAAAATCTGAGCATTCATAACAGAAGTCTATTCCCTTTTTGGTGAAACAGTCATGAGCTGGACAATCTGGCCACCAAGACCAACCCCCTCTAAAACGGCAACCTTTGCAGGGTTTCTCCTGAGAAGCCAACCATTTCAGAACCTTGAAGAATTCATCGTAGTTGCCGACGTTCTGACTCTCTGCGATATGCATCAGTGAACCAGATCTTTCAACATAATAAAATAGATTTTTTGCCATCTGGACTTTCCCCCCTCTGAAGTAGTCACACAAGGGACAATAGTATCTACCGCAACAGGACACATACTCATATTTTTTCTTCAATCTATTTGCCCCATTCTAGCCAAATCTAATCTTGTCGACATATTAACTTTGCGACCAATATAATTCATACACAAGCCAATCGCAAACAGATTTCGAACTTCAGACTGGCGTATGAAAGCCGATAAAACTGAGATTCTTCAAGGATTACCACATACGCTAGAAAACTTGAATGCTCATCCATAGCAATAGAACTTGTTTTAGGCGTCGATGTCGGTGTCTAGGTGGTGTGGTTCGGGCTTACACCTAGGTGGTGAAACAACCCTCCACTGGCACGCGTAATGCCAAATGACGTATATCGGCCGTCTGTTTCATCAAACAATTAGACGGGTCCACTGCCTAGGGTTGGAAGTATCCTTGAAGTAGGGCGAAGGCGTCTAGGGCATCCTTCGAGTCGAGGATGATGACGGTGTTCGTGAAGCAGGAGATGAACTCGACGATATTGATGTTTCGGCTCGCAAGGAGCTGCGTGATGAAGGCGACAAAGCCGGGCGTCGTCTCCACCTCCTGTGGGCTCGTCAGTATAAGTGCCACTAAGCCGCTTGTGACCTCGGTCTCAGCCTTGTCAAGCCCCCCTATCTCCGTCTGGTCGACGATGTAGACATGGCTGTCTGTCAGGTGGGCTATGGAGAGGTAAGGGATGTTCAAAGCCTCGCGGGAGATGACAACGGCTATCTTGTCCTGCAGCCTGACCTTTGTCCTGCGCAACAAGTTTATCACCCTCTCCTCTTGCATTCCCTTCCTCTTTGCGAGCTCCTCTCTGGACCTAAGCAGAGCGGCCTTAACCGCCTCAGGGCTACCCATGCCGATTTCCTTGTACAGTAACCTGGAGAGAGACGAGTAGTTCACTATGTTCAACCTCAAGGCATCGACTAGGAACGGTCTCTTTTCTAGGATCTCCTTCACGAGCTGGGCGACGGATTTTGACTCATTTAGAACGTTATTGCTCATGTTTAATGTAAATGTGTCATAAAATATATATAAACCTATTGTATTTTTCTTACTCTAAATCATCAAAAAATGGTTGACAGCAATGGCAAAGAAGATTGTGTTGGCCTATTCAGGAGGTCTGGACACCTCAGTCATCCTGAAATGGCTTCAGGAACGGTATAACTTCGAAGTCATAAGCGTTACGTTAGACGTTGGACAGGGCAAAGACATAAAAATAGTTGAGGAAAAGGCTTGGAAGCTCGGCGTCATAAATCACTACTCAATTGATGCAAAGGAGGAGTTCATCAATAACTACGTTGTCCCCGCCATCAAGGCGAACGCCCTTTACATGG